>WQUF01000281.1 GCA_009785875.1 Oscillospiraceae bacterium
GGATGAAGTCATAAGTCCTTCGTTTAATTTTTTAAATTCTAAACCTAATTCTATTTCCTCTCTTTCAAGAGTCGGTATTTCAGCTAATATTTCTTTTAAAGTATTTTCTACTTGTTTTCTGCTTGCATCATCACAGGTAAAACTTGCTATTATAGATTCCTTATTTATTAATTTCTTAAAGATTTCACTTAACTTAGCAGAATACTCTTCAAATTTATCATCGATGTTTTCTATTGCACTGACTATAAAATCGTAAAACCCAATGCCTTTCACATAATCGTTATACTTCCCGGCTTTTGATAAATACGACCAAGCTCTTTCAAAAGTTGTCACATGGCCACCTGATATGAATTCCATCTCAATTCTAGACTTTAATTCATTCAGTACTTCAATGAGTCTTTTTTTGTTGGTGAACTGTGTTTCATTTAGCATCTCCAATATTATTCTTTTAAAATCATCTAATTTAGAAATTAAGACCCTCGATGCTATAGTGAATTTAGGATTTAATTTATCATCGTTTATGGAATCTACATATAGATCAATGTTAGAATTTATGCCTCCTGTAAATATATTTATATAGTTTGAAAGCTCCATGTAATCTCTGCTTTTTGTATCTATGTTTCCAAGCAAAGAGCTTATCAGTTTTAAATAAGGGATATCCTCTTCTAAAACAACATTTCCATCAAAATAAAGATTGATATAAGCTATTCCATTAGTGAAAATATCGTGATAGAGTATAGCACCATCATTTAATTTTTCTATTTCAATAGGATATTTTTCGATATTCTTATCTAAATCCTCTATCTTAAGCTTTGGAAGCGTATCTAAAGCCTCTTTTGTATCAGGTTCTCCCTGCCTTTTAATAAGCTCTTTTGTATTATTTATTATCTCATTTAGCTCATCTTCCGACAATGATCCTTTGATTCCTGAAAGCTTATTGGATAATTCTTTTTCTTTTTTATCAGTCAATCCTTTTTCTGGTGATAAAATTAAAAGCGAGCAATGATTGCAATTTAAAATTTTTTCCTCAATTATTTTTTCAAAGTATCCGTTAAACATGTCTTTCTTAATTGCTTTTAAAGCTTCTTCAAAGAAGAGATGTTCATAAGGATCTCCACCATAGAGCCAAGATGTTAGGCTCCTTAAACCATATATTATTCCCTTTGGATACCCACCAAAATTAGCTTCCCTTAACTTAAATTCCTTAGAATTTACAACTCCTTCAATTAGCTTCTTATCTATCCCTTTAGCGAGTAATTTCTTTAACGTATTAAAAAAGACTTCTTTAAACCTTTCTCTTTTCTCTTTTTCTGCGTTTTTAACAACAACTCCCATGGTACAATACTTAATTTCAGGATCACAATATCCAAAAACATCTTTTCCAAGATCAGCTTCGATTAGTGCTTTTTTTAATGGAGAAGAAGGCATTTCAAATAAAATATCTTCTAGCATATTATATGCTAGTGTTCTTTCGCAATCTAGAGTATCGCCTAATGCGAAATTTAAAGAAAGATAAGTTTTATCTTCCATAGTCTCATTGTTTGTCACTGAATAAAAATAATCGTACTCTTTTAAATTTTCAAGTTCAGTTTTGTATTCAATATTCGATAAAACTTCAATCTCATCAAAATGAGAAAAATATTCTTCATCAATATATTTTAATTTTTCCTCTATATCCATATCTCCATATAAGAAGGTATAGCTATTGGATGGATGATAATACTTTTTATGAAATTCTATGAAATCTTCATAAGTGAGATTAGGTATAAAGTCAGGATCCCCTCCACATTCAACATTATATGTACCGTTTTGAAATAAACTCTGCATAATTCTCCTAAATAAAAGGGATTCAGGAGTTGAGAAGAATCCTTTCATTTCATTGTAGACAACACCTTTATAGCTTAAGTCGGATTCCTTATTCTCTATCTCATAATGCCATCCTTCCTGCATAAAGGATATCTTACTTTTGTATATATTGGGATAAAATACACCATCCAGATAAACATCCATCAGGTTATTAAAATCTTTATCATTTCTGCTTGCTACAGGATAGACCGTTTTATCTGGATATGTCAAAGCGTTTACAAAAGTGGCCAAAGAACCTTTTAACAATTCCACAAAGGGCTCTTTTAATGGATATTTTCTCGAACCGCTTAAAACAGTATGCTCTATAATATGTGCTACTCCAGTGCTATCTTTTGGTGGAGTCCTAAATGTAATTCCAAACACTTTATTGTCATCGCTATTTTTTAAATATAGAAGCCTTGCGCCTGTTTTCTCATGGAGAAATAAATATCCAATGGATCCAATTTCGCCTATCTCTCTTTCGTCCTTAAGTATAAAGCCAGTATAAGTTTTTCCTAATTCCATCTTTTCACCCCTATTTATTATTTGACATCATTCTATTCTTATCAGTGCATACCTTCAATGCTTTCATGACAGCACCTCTAAAATTATCTCTCTCTAGCGAATAAACCGCTTCAATAGTAGTTCCGGAAGGAGAACACACCATGTCTTTTAGCTCTCCCGGATGTTTACCTGTTTCAAGTACCATTTTTGCAGCTCCAAGGACTGCTTGAGAAGCAAATAAATAAGCATCCTCTCTTTTCATTCCTTCAAGGACTGCACCATCTGCCAGAGCTTCTATGAACATATATACATATGCAGGAGAAGAACCACTAATGCCTGGAACCACTTCCATTATCTTCTCGCTTATTATTTTACATTTCCCAACACACTCAAAAATTTTCACAACGCTTTCAAGCTCATCTTCTGTCACATTATTATTTCTGCATATACCGGTCATAGCCTCAAAAACCATGGCAGAAGTATTTGGCATAGTCTTTACTATTTTCACACTAGACATGAATATTTTTTCCATATAATCCATCGATATACCTGCAGCAATAGATACTATTATTTTTTTCTTTAATTCATCTTCATTGCACGCTTCTTTTATTTCAAGCATTACATTTTTATAATCAAATGGTTTAACTGCAAGGACTATTATATTACAGTTTATGCATATCTCCTCAATATTGTTCAATACGCACACTCCATAAGTCGATTTTAAATCATCGCATTTTTTCACATCATAGTCAGCAATAAAAACATCTGAAGCAGGCAAAAACTTGCTTTTAATGATACCACTGACCAGGGCTCCTCCCATATTGCCGACACCAATAAATCCAATTTTCATTTTTATCTCCTTTCAGTGAATAAGAACCGTCGTTTATTTATTCATATAGATCAATTATAAATTAAAAAGTATAGTTATTCCACATTTAACCTAAAATGATCATCTTAATTGCAAATAAAATCAATATGATGCCTCCGATGTACTCTGAATATCTTTCGATGATTTCAATTCTTTTTAAGTAGAAAGCCGCTAAAAATGCAAAAAAGGTCATGATTAAAGTGACAAACCCTATAAATAAAGTATATGTAAACCCTGTAAATAAAAAAGAAATTCTACTAATAACAGTAAATCCGATCATTAAGGCATCGACACTCACAGATATTCCGAGTATAATAAATATAGCTTTATTCATTATAATAGATTCTTGTTTTTTATTTTGTATAGCTTCTTTAATCATGAATATCCCAACCAAGAGGACGATAACGCCACTTAAATAGCTTGGAACCATGAACACATACTGGTTAAAGAGTTTTCCTATAAATAGCCCACAAAAGCTGAGGAAAAACTGAAAAAAACCAAATGAAGCTATGAACAACATTTTTTTACTCACACTTAAAATATGCTTAAAACCTAAAGAAATAGCTACACCAAAGGCATCCAAGGATAATGCAAAAGAAATAGATACTAGTTCAAATAATGACAAAAAAATCCCTCCTATTTAGTTAATTACTTAATTATTCTATAATTAAGCAGATTCAATTGACCAATAAATTCGATAATTCTCAATTAAAGGTTTATAAAATGTCCAAATTATTAAATTTTTATCATTTATGGGTTTTTCGCTACAAAAAAAATAATCTATGGGAATAAAACATATTCATTTTTTCAGCTTATGTGCTATAATAAAAATGCAATATAGGTAATTAATTGAATTGTTGTTTTAATCTTTTAATTTATATATATTAATCATAAATAGATTTAAACAATGGAATAGAACTTTTATTTTAGTTTTTAGGGGGTATTTTTTTATGAAGTCGACAGGTATCGTTAGGAAAGTGGACGAACTTGGTAGGATAGTATTGCCAATCGAGTTAAGAAGAACATTGAATATTGAAATCAAAGATGCTTTGGAAATTTATGTAGATGGAGATCAAATAATTCTAAAAAAATATGAGCCAGCGTGTGT
>WQUF01000282.1 GCA_009785875.1 Oscillospiraceae bacterium
CATGTTGTGTCTTGTGCTTTTGTTGTATTTATGCATGTTGTGTCTTGTGCTTTTGTTGTATTTATGCATGTTGTGTCTTGTGCTTTTGTTGTATTCACGCATGTTGTGTCTTGTGCTTTAGTTGTATTCACACATGTTGTATCTGATGCTTCGGTTGTATCTACACATGTTGTGTTTTCTTTATACCTACCATCTGAATACCAGAAAAATTTGCCATCATTTTCAATATACTTTGTTGCATTATTATCTTCACCAATTACTTTACCGGACGCAAGTTCAATACCTACTATCTTTCCGTCAGCTGTTAGAACACTATTAAACTCATTTTGTTCAAATGTACAAATAGCATTATCAATTTTTACGCACGCTATTTGATTTCCGCTTTGGAATATGTTATATCTTATGAGCGAATTTATAGCACTTCCTTGAATAGTTAACGAATATCCATCACCTGTAGTATATGTAGAATCAAATTTATTTGTGCAAATTATTGAATTATCACCACTGATAGTTGGACTATTTGCAAAATAGCCTGAAAATATGTTGCTTCTTATCATTGTTCCTGAAGAACAGCTATTTATTACAAATGGTTTGTCTGAGCATCCATTTGAAGAAATAACAAATCCCTTTAAAATCACGCTGCTTCCACTAATATCAATAGGAGAACCATTTAAATTAATTTGTCCACTATTTCCTCCATCTAAAGTAACACCTTGCCTACTTATTCCAAAACCACCGTCAATACAAAGTCCACTAAAATCAAAAGTCGACCCATTTTTTTCGTCATTGATATAAGCTTCTACTTCTATCCCTTGTACAATTCCATCGTCATTTGAATCTAAGTCGGAAGCAGAAATTGCATGAGCTTTAACTCCCATGGATACCGTGAATGATATAGATAATATAGCTATAGTTAATAAAAAAGAGATTTTTTTCAACGTTATACCCTCCAATAATTTAATGATTTTAAATTATACCAGACTTTCCTTTTTTTATAAGTTATATTGTCATAAAATGTATAATTTTGTTTCTTATGTTTTTTATTCTAATTAATTCATTTAATTTAAAATAATGTATTATAAGGTATAATTTAGTTAACCTATAAACATGCACTAAAAATTGGAGGAATGAATATGAAAATAAAAAATTTTAGTATAAGGAACTATTTTGCAACTACATTTGATGGAATGGTAAAGGGGCTCTTTAGTTCATTGATTATCGGAGTAGTCATAAAGCAGATTGGAGTTTATACAGGAAGCGATATACTTGTAAAAATAGGTCAAATTTGCCAATACTTGATGGGACCAGCTATAGGAGCTGGTGTTGCATACGCAAGAAAATCAAGACAATTTGTGATCCTTTCTGCAATGGTGGCAGGAGCCATAGGAGCTGGTTCAATTGTACTTACTCAAAATGCAAATGGTGGTTTTGTGGCATCCATCGTAACTGGTGAACCAGTAGGAGGATTTATCGCAGCACTTATCGGCATAGAAGTTGGCAAACTCATAGAAGGAAGAACAAAATTTGACCTTTTGCTTGTTCCTGCTTGTGTAATCTTGTCTGGAGGATTAGTTGGAATATTTATTTCTCCATTTATGTCTTCATTTATGAAGTGGATCGGTAACTTAATAAATAATGTTACAGTCATGCAGCCAATTCCTTCTGGTCTTTTGCTTGGGCTTATAATAGGAATGATCCTTTCTTCTCCTATTTCATCTGCCGGAGTATGTATTGCTATAGGTATAGATGGTCTAGCTGCTGGAGCTGCTGTTTCAGGTTGCTGTGCTCAAATGATAGGATTTGCTGTTTCATCCTATAGAGAGAACAAAATATCAGGACTCATCGGAATTGGAATCGGTTCATCAAAGCTGCTTTTACCTAATATAATAAAAAATCCTTGGATATGGGTTCCTCCTTCTGTTGCAAGTGCAATTTGCGGAGTATTATCAACTACATTGTTTAAAATGAGAACAACCTCTGTAGGAGCTGGCATGGGAACATGCGCTTTAGTCGGCCCATTTACAACTATTTCTGTCATGGGTATAAGTAGCATTCCTCTCATATTGATTTTGAATGTTTTAATACCAATTGTAATAAGCCTTATTGTATCTGAATATATGCGAAAAAAGAATTTCATTAAATTTGGCGATATGAAATTAAATTAGCTCGACTATTGGGCTTAGTAAGTATAAATTCATCCACTCCTAACGTCTCTACAATATAATATTAAAATGTTAATGATTTTGGTACTATTTTTTATAAGAATAAATATAATAGATTATTTCTTACCTATGGGGTCCTCCTTTATCTTAAACAGAAGCTAGTTGTAAATTTAAGTCTATAGGATTTGTAGACTCTATGTATATAAACTCATATAGCCATACCTATTTCTATAAATATTTAAATATAATTAACTATTTACAAAAATGTTACAACTAAACTATTTAATTTTTCTCGCTAGCTTGATATAATTTGAAATATAAAAGATATTTTTTGATAATTATTTAATTAAATTAATTTTTTATATTAAAATTTTTTATCTTTTAGAAAGATATTAAAGGAGGATTTTATTTGAAAATTAGAAGATTTATAGCAATCCTTACTTCAGTGATATCACTTGGTACCTTTTCTATACTTGGTACACAAAGTGTAGCTGCTTATAATTCACCAGTTAATGATGCGTCAAATTTGCTTGTGAATGGAAGCTTTGAGATGCCAAATGTTCTTAATTGTGGAACAAGTTTCTTTGATCAAAGCTTAGTTCCAGGATGGCATACAACAAATGCAAATGGATTAATTGAAATATGGGGACCTTCTCAGAGATGCTATATCGGTGGTGGTGTTCCTGCAGTGGATGGTACGCAAATATGTGAAGTCAATGCAAAGGGGCCAAGCGATATATACCAAGATGTAGAATTATGCCCTGGTGATCAAGTTTATTGGGCAATATATCATAGAGGAAACCTTGGTACAGATACTATGAACATCTTAATCGGAGCTCCTGGAAAAGAAGTTGTCCAAAAAACAGTAACTACAGGAAAAGACTGGAGATCGTATTCTGGATATTATACAGTTCCAGTTGGACAAACTACTACTAGGATAATATTTAGATCCGTTAGCTCATTTTTAGGTAAAACTGTTAATGGTAATCTAGTAGATGGTGCATATATGAAGTTGGTTAAAAGAGGTGTTTGTCCAGTTTACAGCAGTTTATCTGGTACAGTTACAGATAAAAAGACAGGACTTCCAATTCCAAATGCTACTGTTACTATAACTGATGATCAAGGAAACACATTTACAGTGACTGCTGATGAAAATGGACGTTATGTATTTGATAAGATTCCAAATGGAAATTACACTTTACAAGCTGATGCTGATGGTTATTTAGAATTTACAGATAATATCACCATCAATAGCAATACTACTCAGAATATTGAACTGGATCCTGTAATAATTACAGTCACTGTAACTGGAGTTGTCACAGATAAAGAAACTGGAGTCCCAATTCCAAATGCTACTGTTACTTTAACTGATGATCAAGGAAACACATTTACAGCACAAACTGATAAAAATGGTGAGTATACTATTAATGATGTTCCTACTGGTGATTACACTACAAATGTTACTGCTGATTTATACAATCCAGAAACTGATTTAATAAGTGTTAATGAAGATACAAATTACAATGCAGAGCTCGATAAAACAATAGTTATAGTTACTGTTACCGGAACAGTTACAGATGAAAGTACAGGACTTCCAATTCCAAATGCTACTGTAATTTTAACCGATAAAGATGGGAACACTTATACAGCAAAAACCGATCTAAATGGTGAATATACTATTAATGATGTTCCAACTGGCGATTATACTACAAATGTTACTGCTGATGGATATAACCCAAAGACTGACTCAATAAGCGTTACTGATGATACGACTTATGATGCAGAGCTTAGTCGCACAATGGTTAACGTTGGCGGAATTGTTACAGATAAAGATACTAAACTTCCAATTCCAAATGCTACTGTTACTTTGACCGATAAAGATGGTAATACTCTAACTGCTAATACTAATTCCCTTGGTATTTATACTATTAATAATGTACCAACTGGCGATTATACTACTAAGGTTACTGCTGATGGTTACGGTGATTTAACTGGTACTTTAACTGTTAAAGATAATCCAACAACTTATAACGCTGAACTTAGTCATTCAGTAGTTAATGTTGGCGGTCTTGTTACAGATAAAGACACTAAACTTCCAATTTCAAATGCTACTGTTACTTTAACCGATAAAGATGGTAATACTCTAACTGCTAATACTA
>WQUF01000283.1 GCA_009785875.1 Oscillospiraceae bacterium
AAGGTATAATCGTTGAGAAGCTCAAGCTGACGGCGGAGGTTTGCTATCAGCGATGATTGACTTTTTATGTTTATATACTCATAACCCTGAGAGGTTAATTTCTCTATAAAATCCTTTTCTAGCTCAGCTTCGCTTTGATAATTAGTAGAACGTTTGCTGCTTGAGTGATATTCTGCAACAACAGAGGAATAATTATCAGTGGTGATGATATTGTAGGTACTCATTTGATCACTTCCTTAATTTCTTTATAGAACAAACATCCTACCATTTTCTTGCTTTGAAACCTTGAGGCATCTGAGCAATAGCAACAGAATCACCAGTTTGTACAATAACATAAAAACCTTTTTTCTGAGCATAATTTAACACATCTTCGGACACATTCTCTCCAGCAACAGCTCCTAAGAGTTTACGCATGTCTCTGCGAGAGTCCATATGTTCACGAACTTTTCCTATTAACTCTAAATGCTCATCGATATCTTCTACAGTTAATTCAGTTTTATTTTCCAAAGCCATAGCAGATACAGCCATAGCAGATACTTCGTTTTCAAGTAAGAAATCTATATTTGCAAGAACCTTTTCATATTTAATAAGCTTTACATTAGGTGCTAGCCAAGTAAATGGAAATCCAAGTTCTTTAAATTTTTTCCACAGTTCTTCACCAAACTTAGATTCATTAAATTTTTCAGGGGAATTGCCTAAACCTCCATTTTTAAATAAGTCATCTATAATCTCATCATATTTCATCACATATACTCCTTGAAATCCGCAAGTACATCGCTGAAATCATTGTCAATTTTGAGTACGCCTTTCAAGCAGCCAAACTGAAACGCCGGGCGCACATATTCAGTTTTATCGCTCTTTTGCAAAAGTGGTTTTACGTCCGAGATTACCAGCATTAGATAGACATTGAGGGCGGTTTCAATGTCTAGCCCGTAATGGCTGAATATAGGTCTTGCCTTTGTCGCAAGCTCACGGTTTAGGTTTACAGTAATAGTATCGATATTGACTCCTCCCTTAGTCATTCCTTCATTAATTCTATTTTATCATATTTTTTAAATCTGAAACCACTTTGAATTATTCGTATCACTTCTAATTGTTAAAAATTCAAGCATTTTTTCCACCTTTGACCATCTACCTTGTTAAATACTCTGTACATCATTGCTTTCTTTAATTTATTATATCCTAAAATACAAAAACTGTGTCACCATAAACAATTATTGTTTACAAGAATTCGTGAACTCTCCCACCACTTATAGAAGTGGAGGCTTCGTTAAAGAAGTTTGGTAATCTAAGCTACCCTTATTCTTACAGGCGTATCCACTTCGCCCCTACTGTATAGGACATTTAAGTCCACAACGCTACTTTTTGCCATTATATTCAATGCTCCATTTACATCTGCATTTACTAGGTTACCTTCTTTTGTTTTATACAGTCCTCGCTTTATACGTTTTCCACTAAACTTGTATTCTTGTGGGTTATCGTCATTATATTTAGGCAATGTGTCTTTATCCCAAAAGCTTGCTTTTGATGTATAGCTTTCTTCTTGGCGTACAAATTTAATACCATACAATTTACACATATATTCAAGCTTTTCTTTTATATTTGCTATCGGGATATTTACAAAGTTTTGATTATTTACTTTTCCAATGTTTATATTTCTTTGCAATGTTTCATTGTAACCAATTACTATTGTCCCTATATCGTTATTTAAAGAATAATTGATTATATATCTACATGTTTTATTTATATAGTCATTTACTGCATTGTTTCTATTATTTGTAATCTCACTTTGTAATTTTGTAGTACCTTTAATATTTTGTTTATCTTTTATGCTTTGGAGTTTTGAATTTTGTTTATTGTAGCCTTGATTGATTGATTTTAAGCGTTTACCATCTATTATGAATGTCTTTCCTGCATTTGTTACACAAGTAGCAAGATTATTTAATCCTAAATCTATTGCTAGTGCATTTGCTTCATTTAATTCCCTTTGCTCTACTTCTACCTCATAAGTATATTGTATTTCAAAGAACCTGGCTTTTGATTTTGGTATTATTCTAATCTCTTTTATTTTCTTGTCTAACAAAATAGGTGGTATGTTAATAGTAATTGATTCATGATTCTTTTTATAACTATTTGAATATGGAATTATTAATTTATTATCATTTAGACGGACAAAGCCAATTACAAGTGTTGAAAATCCATCTTTTTCTAGATAATGAGGTAACTTAATACTTTTAAAATCATATTTACCCTTTTTAGCTTCCCTTATAAGAGCAAAAAAAGATTTAAAAGTCCCGTCTACCTCTTTTAATATCTGTTGTGCCATATTACTATTTAAAAGTTTGTAGTTTTCATTATCTTTACACAAATTATAATTTTTCTCATAGTTTAGATATTCTTTCTCCTGGAAATAGTATTGTCTAACATTGTATAGACCTACATTATATAGATTTTTAGCTATATGACTCAACTCTTTTAAATTTAAATAATCATCTTTGGATAAGTCTTTTACTTGCTGTTTAATACATAGATACATGATTCTCACCACCTTTCTATATATTATTATATCATATTTTACTAATATAATCTGTTTCTAGTAAAATAATTATAAGTATTTATGTTTGCCTTTCAGGCAAAGTGCTATCCATCTCACAGCCTTTAGAGGCTGGAGTATTTCGCACGTTTTTGATAAAACAGAGTTATTAACTAGAACTAAGAAATAAAGAGAACAGAATATCGGCAATGATGATATTGTAGATACTCATTGGCTTACTTCCTTGAATGTCAATAACTTGTCTCGGTAGTATTCATATTGCTTGCGCCTGGCTGATAATTCAGAGGTTAAAGCAGTTGACATGTCGTTTATCACTGCGTCAAACTTATCGAGGATAGCGACAATGCGTGCTTGTTCTTGTAAGGATGGAACAGGGATTTGAATTCTTTGCAGATCTTTTGGTGTAACCTCAATAACCTTTGTACCATGAACAATTTTGCATTTTTGCACAAAAAATGCTTCCGTTTTCAAATAATAAGCAATGTATTTTGGATTTTGATTATGTTTAAGAATAGCAGTATGCCCTCCTGTTACTATTTCGTCTTCACCTAACCACGCTACACATTTGCATACATCTTCCACATTCTCGCTTGTGACTGTTATAATGATATCACCCTTGTGTATCTTCTTTAGTTTAGATGCAAGACCTGGTGATACAAAAGATTTTGTTTCATAGGTAAAAGTATCATAATAGGTATAAATCTGACCATAATGGATACAACCAACTCCATTTTCGGTAAAATCACTTTTTTGTAGCCCGTTACCACGTAAAATAGTTCCAATCATACAAAGTTCCAGCATAGGCACATCGCTATCAAAGGTCATCAACTTGTTTAGATAGTATTTATATTGTTTTTTCCTAGCTGTAAATTCCGTTGTAATCATTGCCGTTAGTATAGTTGTATGCTCTGTGAAATTATCTAGTATCTTGACAATTTCTTGTTGAATTGGAAGCGGTGGAAGAGGAATTTGGATTTTATCTAATACTGTTTTTGTTAAGCTTGGGACACCACCAGCAATGTTTAAATCTTCCAGATGCTGAGTCTTTAGATAATAATACAAGAACTTTGGAATTAGCTTATCAATATCAATTTTCGTATAGAAAATCGTATCTACTGTCCAAAAGGGTGTATCCACGTAAAAAATATTCCCGATTGAGCCTTTACGAGGTATCAGCACAGATTCTTTATCATAAATATACTGATTTGCATTACGCATTATACCGCCAGATCCATAAACAGGAATTTTACCATCTGGTAACGATTTGTGATCTTTTCCATTCGAGATTTGTGCCACTTCATACAACGATACAAACTTCACCCTATTTATGTCAAGTTTACTCAAGAGCCATCCCTCCCTCTATTTCTGCAATAATAGCACTAATCTTATTGCGCAGCCCCTCCTGAATTTCCACAATCTTTTTTATTTCAGCATTGAGCTTATTGATATCTATAGCCTCTCGCTTATCCTTTTGTATCACATAAGTTGAAACGGAAAGATTATAATTCTGCTCTGCGATTTCTGCATTTGGAACAAGTCTTGTGAAATAGTCCTCATTTTTACGTGTTGTATAATAATCCAGTATTGCGTCGATATTCTCATCAGTCAGCTTATTGCCATTTGTCACTTTCACAAATTCTAAAGAAGCATCTATAAAAAACGTACTTGTATCACTTTTCGATTTTTTCAGTACCATTATACAAGTTGCTATGCTTGTGCCATAAAATAAGTTATCTGGTAATTGAATCACACAGTCTACAAAGTTATTGTCTACCAGATATTTGCGGATTTTCTGCTCTGCTCCACCACGATAAAATATTCCCGGGAAACATACAATTGCAGCTGTGCCTTTCTCTGAAAGCCATGATAAGCTGTGCATGATAAATGCCAGATCTGCTTTTGACTTCGGCGCAAGCACTCCTGCAGGAGAAAAACGTTGGTCATTGATGAGCATAGGATTAGCATCGCCTTCCCACTTTATTGAGTAAGGTGGATTAGATACAATAGCTTCAAATGGTTCAGCATCCCAATGTTGTGGGTCAATAAGTGTATCTCCGTGAGCGATATCAAATTTATCATAATCTATATCGTGCAAAAACATATTGATACGACATAGGTTATAAGTAGTGATATTGATTTCCTGTCCAAAAAAGCCCAGACGCACATTTTCTTTTCCAAGTATTTTCGCAAACTTTAATAGCAAAGAACCCGAGCCGCAAGCAGGATCATAGACTTTGTTTACTTCGCTTTTCCCAAGTAAAGTAATTCTTGTGAGCAATTCTGAAACTTCTTGTGGTGTATAATACTCACCACCGCTTTTACCTGCATTTCCAGCATACATACCCATTAAAAACTCATAAGCATCACCAAAAGCGTCGATAGTGTTATCTTTATATTCGCCTAGTTTCATATCCGCTATGCCGGATAAAAGCTTTGAGAGCCTCTCATTTCGCTTTGCAACTGTTCCTCCAAGCTTATTGCTGTTCACATCTATATCAGCAAACAAGCCCTTGAAATTATTCTCAGACTTAGTACCCAGAGCAGAAGATTCAATGTTCTTAAAGATTTTTTCCAGGGTCTCGTTAAGATTTTCATCTTTTTCTGCTTGTTTGCATACATTTTCAAAAAGTTCACTTGGCAAGATGAAAAATCCTTTTGTGTCTACTAAATCCTTGCGAGCCCGCTCTGCTTCTTCGTCGGAAAGTTTTGCATAATCGAAAGTTATATCTCCTGATTCAAGTTCACCAACATTGATATAAGCAGTAATATTTTCGGATATATAACGGTAAAACAATATACCGAGAACATATTGTTTGAAATCCCATCCATCAACACTACCTCTCAAATCATTGGCGATACTCCATATTGTGCGATGAAGCTCTGTGCGCTCCTGTTCTTTTCGATTAGCTGCCATGTAGTTTGTCCTCCTTGTTATCTCAACTATATATCCATAATGTTACTCAGTTTGAGTATTTTATTCAAAAAAACTTATTATGTATTTTTATTTTAACAACAGTCTTCTTCGGTTTCAATAAAAAGAATTATTTATAACTATTGTAGTATCATAGGTTTTTAAATTCCTATAAACATGGACTGATGTATCAATAGGACTGTAAATGTCTATTTCCCTGCTGTTTTCTAAATCATCGAAATCGAGTTCACTAGGTTTAAGGAATGATTTATCCGAAGTTATCATAAATTCTGCTGTAAGGCAATACCTTCTCTCATCAAGGCTTTTACTATAATCCTCTTTGTAAAAATCTGTTTTTACCCTGTAATGACCTTTTTTAATATTATTATCATATGTAGTAACGATGTAAGTATGCTTTCTAATTTGTTTAGGCTGAAGTTCATATCCAATCATCGTAAAAAGAATCTGCGTTTTTCCATCGTAAACAGTTACCCATTCTTTTTTCCACTCATCATATCTTTCCAATTGCCATGCTTCGCCGAACATTAAAGTATACTGAGTATTATTTTCCCAATAAACCAGCAGCCTTTTTGTTCCAACGCCGTAATACTCAAGTTCTGTCCTCATAGTTACACCATCAAGAAATGGCAACCCATCTGGAATCATTTTCAAATTACGTGCACCATTGCAACCTATCAATGTTATGAAAATAATTAGCAGGATAATCCAGCCTATGACTTTTTTAACCATCGCTTAACACCTCGTAGTGGTAAGATTTTTTTTAAACCTATAGGAAAATTATAGCATAAGTATATTCTAAATGAAATCAAAATGGTCCAGACTTTATTTGTCCAAATTTCACTCTTTTGGAAAAAAGTATTCCTCTTTTTCAAAAAAACATTTCCAAATTTTCTCGTATATTTCTCCAAAGTTTTTACTGAGATTTTCGTTATTTTTGAATTTTGCATATAGTTCCCCCCTCCCCCATGACTAAACTTTTAGTATGTGGTTCGGCTCGGAGAAACAATTTTCCCCATATTCTATTGTCTTTACTTAAAGTCTCAGCAATTCTTCACGGTTTTTAGCGAATACCAAATCCAATAAACTCTTATTTATTATCTCCTTCTCTAGGTAATATTTCATCTCCTCATAGTTTACAGCTACTTTGCAGTACTTGTCTGAGTTTTTTGTATTGAACTTTTCCTCAAAATTCTCAATTGCATATTTTTTAAAGTCTCCTACATACTTTAAGCATGGCTCGATTAAATATTTATTTACAACTATTGTGACCCTTGTCTTCCATGGTACCAATTCCTTCGCTGTCTCTATTCTTCGGAGGAGTCTAGGCAGCGTCAAATTGTCCTGCTTAGTCAAATACTTTATTCTGTGCAATTCATTTATATGCTCTATTCCAAAATTCTCCAGGATCATTAGCTGCATGTCATGATTCACTCTAGCTAAGCACTTTGCAGGTTCTAATTTTATCCTGTTTTCTAAGAGTAGCACCATCACTTCTTCCCTAAGTTTCCTCAAGGAAATATAAGTAAACAAAGTACTCCTTGCAACTAGGAATTCTTCAGAAAGTGCTTCAACTATTTGAGTATCGGAGCGGTACATCTTGCTCCTTTTTAAAATCTCGAATCTCTCGATTGCAGCCATTATCAACGTGTTTTTGCTTATCTTTCTATATTGGAGGTTACTATCTATGATCAAATTCCTCAAATAATACTCATCAACCTCAGAATAGTCCAATATGAAGGCGGGGGCAAATAGGTATCGCTCATTTTGTGTATTGGCAAAGAGATTCCTCATAGCTATTACTCTACTTTTACCTGAAATGATAGTCAACGTGTCATTTACCTCTCTAAGCAATACGAGAGGTGATACGAGACCAATATTTTCAATCGATCCGATTAATTTTAAAAGCTCTTCTCTAGTTGGCTTGTCGAAATAATTCCAATTCTCAGCGCAATAATTTAATTCCATGATATTCACTTTTTCAAATCTCTTAAACAGATCAACGCCTTCGGTGAAGTTTTTAATCCTAGTGCTTAAAATCTTAGCTTTTCTTTGTCTAGTCTTTTCTTCTATTACAGGATCACTTGGAGGAAGTTCAAAAGATTCAGTTGTAACTCTTACAGGGTCGTTTTTAACCCTTGCTTTTGGTAAGAGGTCATCTCCATAGTTAGATTCTATATTAAACCCCATGTTGACATTAGCTTTTGAAGAAGCAGTTTTATATTCTATAGTCATATTATAATTCTCCCAATATTAGTTACTATTATTATATTCTGGAGGTCAAAATAGATGACAAAAGTTATGGCTCTTTGTAAAAACATATTCTTGACAAAAAAAAAGACTCATAGTCTTTTTAAAAAGATAAAAATTTCTCATAAAGTGCATTTCACACATCCTTTCGTGGCAACAGGCACTCCTTTAAAAGCGACATACCTCTTAAACCAAGCCCAATTATGCCTAAATTAATTGCTTTCCTCATATTCACCCCTAAAGAGCATCTGCCGCATTGTATCCTCACTAGTCATATCTCTGACATCGCAAAGGCATGTCAGCTCTATCTTAGTCCCAGCTACCTGAAACTTACCATCATCAATACGTATGAGCTCTGCATCAGCAGGAATGAGAACAGTATCAGCGGATTTATAGCGGCTCTCGGCATAGTTTTCAAATCGGTTTCCATCCATGCTGTTGATTTCTACGGAAGCTTTACGCCCTAAAAGCATTGGTCCATAGAAAAACTTGTGATAACCTCGAACACAATTATCAAACCTTGTTTCCTCACAGCGAGTGCTCATATCTAGATCCAAAGTAATTATATCTCCTTGTTTAAAAATCCTTTCAATTGATACAAAACCATTATGAAGCTCTAGTTGTTCTTTTTCTCCATTAAACTTTAAGGAAATATTTCCTGCAAAGTCAGGTATAAATAAACTAAATCTGCATGGAGCTTTGAGTTTAGCGTCTTTAATAGATATTTCAACATGATTGCGGAGAGGATAATGGGAGAAGGCTTCAAAAGTGATATCTCCGTTCTCCAGCGTAAGCATTGCCTCAAATGAATGATAAAATGGCAGTAATATGGTATTTCCCTCAGTAAAGCAGCAGTACTCAATAGCTCGTGCAAATCCTTCCCCACCCCTCATGGTGCAACACCAATATGTCTCATAATTTATAGGAGATAAAAAAAGATTATCGTCGGCTTCCAGTGCTCCACAGCATCGGTCACTTCCAAAAGAGCCATTGATCCTGTTACCATGGCAAAGAGCGTTGTAGTAAATTAAATGGCTATCATTTAAGAAAGATGGATCACAAGTAGACTTCCAAAGCGTCACAGCTACGATAAATGAATCGATTATGGCACAAGGTTCTGTCCAGCGAGGTGCTCCAAACCAGTTGAAATTTCCAAAGCACTCCGTCCACGCCTCTTTGCGATATAACTTATAGCGTTCCAGAGCAATCTCCAAATAACGTTTTTCACCTGTAATCTCATATAACCTCAAAATACCGCGCACAGCACTTAGTGTGGCATGGGTTTGGATGTTCAACGCTTTTAAATCCGCTTCCATATATCTATCTATCATCTCATCGATAAGCTCACGTAATTCAGGAAGACGCAATAACTCATATGCCTCCGTAGCTCCATCTATCATCATGAATGCACATCCAGCATCGCTGGTTTCAGCATGATGTTTGGTCTTTGTCTGCAAATGAGATAAAATCCAAGGAGTCTTAGCTTCGAAACGCTTCCCGGGTTCAATTGGATAGAGTGCAAAACTGCCTTTCACAGGTAACAAGAAATTTTCCACCATTCTCTTTAAAATCGCCAGCGTCTCTGGTTTCTTTTTATATTTATAATATGCAGAAAGTGCCCTAAGTGTCCAGCTATGTCCGCTAAAATGCTGTTCATCAAAGGTATTATCAGGCAAAATTATCCCAAAATAACCTCTTTCATTTAGATGGGAATGAAGCCTAGACATTATCTCATCAAGATAAGCAGACGTGCGGTGAGTAGCCTGTTCAAGCATTGTAAGTGCAAGTATTACTCTCCCTTCCCAATCCCCAGGCCATCCATGGGAATCGGCTTTAAAAATTTCCTCTGGTCTATACCAATCACCTTCCAATCTCGCAAAATTTAATCCACTGCGCACTGCTAAATCGCCTTTAACTCTTATCATAATTAAATCACTCCTTTAACCTTTCAAAGCGCCTGCTACAACACTGTCGATAATATGTCTCTGCAAAAACAAATACAATAGCACCAGAGGCAATGTAGCTAACACAAGCATTGGGAAAAACGACGTCCAATCTGTGCGAAATGGTCCTACATTTTTATAGACCTCTTGTAAAAGTACGCCTTTTTCTGGTGACTGCAGGAATAAAAGCGGTGTCATGAAGTCATTCCACACTGCAAGTGAATCCAGAATAGCAACTGTTGCAACGATTGGCTTTAAAAGCGGAAAAGTTATGACCCAAAATATCCGAAGCGTCCCGTACCCATCTATTGATGCAGCCTCCTCTAATTCTAGCGGAATGGTGTCTATAAAGCCTCTAAATAAAAAGATGGATAGAGGAAGATTTATGCAAAAAGTGTCTATTAGGATCACTCCTGCATGAGTATTCATCAAATGAAGCCCAGCTACAATTTTATAGAGAGGAATAATGGCAGTCTGATATGGTACAATAAGACCCACCAAAAATATGCTAAAAAGTATTCGATAACGCTTTTTTCTGCTCCGTGCGATGACATATGCAGCCATGCTGGAGCATACGATTAATAGTAGCACCGAAAACACGAGTATGATCAGGTTATTTGTAAGAGCCCTAGCATACTTCATAACGCCAAGAGCCTTTACGTAATTTTCAAAGGTGAATTTTATTGGTAAGCCCAGCGGACTAGCTGCTGCTTCAGCTGGGCTTTTAAAAGTTGTAACAATAAGATAATAAATAGGCAAAAACATTATTACACAAGTGACAATGTAGACAATACTCGAAACTGCTCGCAGGATTATATTGTAAACTCTCGTCTTCATGAAATCGCCTCCTTCCATTTGTTGAAAGCTATTGTGAGGACTCTGCTCATGGCAAAGACGATTATGAAGAATACAACTGCAAATGCGCAGGCGTAAGCAGTACGTCCACTGTTAAATCCTGTCTGAATCAGAGATGTTATCATTGTTTCGCTTGCATATCCCGGTCCTCCTTTTGTCATGACGAAGATTGCATCAAACACCTTCAAACCACCAATAAGGCTCATGAGCACATTAAAAGAGACTGCAGGATATAAAAGCGGAAGCGTTATACCAGTAAACATGCGCCAGGGCGACGCACCATCAATTTGTGCTGATTCATATAAATTAGGGTCTATACTTTTAATGTTTGCAATATAGATCACCATTGCCCATCCAGTCCATTGCCAGACCTGCGTGATGATCACGGAATAAAGGGCAAGATGAGCATCGCCGAGCCAATTTACAGGTTTACCGCCAAAGAAACCAATTATCATGTTCAAAAGCCCGTAATTGGCAGAAGACATGATGTAACTGAAAACATAGCCGACCACCATAATGCTCATAACTGCCGGTAAAAAAAGTACCGATTTTAATAGATTAGCCATCTT
>WQUF01000284.1 GCA_009785875.1 Oscillospiraceae bacterium
GTTTATTTAAGAGATGGATCAGATGTTACGTTGATTGCCACGGGTATCATGGTGGAAAAAGCACTGGAAGCTTCTGATATTTTAAAAAAATCTGGAATTTCATCGAGGGTTTTAAACATACATAGCATTAAGCCAATCGATAAAGATGCTATTATTAAAGCTGCAATAAAGACAGGTGCGATTGTAACATGCGAAGAGCACAGCATAATAGGTGGATTAGGCTCAGCAGTTTCTGAAGTTATCAGCGAAAATTGTCCTGTATTTTTAAAGAGAGTTGGAATTTTAGATACTTTTGGTGAAAGTGGTACTGCAGATCAGCTTCTTATAAAATATAAACTCACTGTAGAAGAGATTATAAATTCTGCACAGGAATTGATGAAAAGAAAGAAAGCTTAATAATACCCTTTTGGGTATTTTTTATCATATACTATAGAATAAGAGAGGAAAATAATATGAAAAACATAAAAAGCTATACCATCATAACTTTTGGATCGTTTCTAGTTGCCCTTGGGGTTATTTTGTTTTTCGTACCGAATAATTTAGCAGCAGGAGGGGTAACTGGCATAAGCATGATTTTGAACAGTATTTTCCCTTTTATACCAATAGGCTTTCTCATGATAGTGTTAAATGTACTTTTATTCATCATAGCGTTTTTAATTCTAGGAAATAAATTTGGAGCAAAATCAATTTATTCGGGGCTAATACTCTCGTTTTTTATTTATATTTTGGAAGCTTTTTTACCTAAAAATTTTATGCTTACAGATGATTTGCTTTTATGCTCTGTTTTTGGTACGATAACTTGTGCTATTGGCATGGCATTTGTGTTCAATCAAAATGCGTCTACTGGGGGTACTGACATTATTGCAAAGATACTAAATAAATTCTTCCATTATGATATCGGAAAATCACTGTTAGTGGTAGATTTCCTCGTTATATTAGGTGCTGCTGCTGCGTTTGGCGTGAATAGAGCATTATATGGCATGTTCTGTGTAATCATCAATGGTATCATTGTTGATTCTATCATAGATGGTTTAAATCAAAGCAAATCTATTTTCATAATAAGCAAAAAAGAGAAAGATATCATAGAATATATAATAAACGATTTGGAAAGAGGTTGTACTCTTTTGAATGGTCAGGGTGGATACAATAATGATGAATTAAGGGTTATATTTTCAATTTTAGATAGAAAGGAATTCATTAAATTAAAAAACTATATTAAGGTGCTAGATGACAATGCTTTTATAGCTGTAAGCCGTGCTAGCGAGGTATTAGGCGAGGGCTTTAAGATATTGAGAGAGGATTAATTATGGTGATGACAATTAATGTTTCAAATTTATTGTTAATTATGATATAATTGTAAATATAAAAATATTTAGATTATTATTAAGGGTTTTAAGAGGTAGACAATGATTAAATTTGATAATGTTAGCAAAATTTATACAGGTAATACATACGCATTAAAGACAACATCTCTTAATATTGATAGGGGAGAATTCGTCTTTTTAGTAGGGATAAGTGGTGCCGGTAAATCGACCATGATTAAATTGCTTTTGAAGGAAGAAGAGCCAACTTCTGGCACCATATTCGTTAATAAAGAGAATATCACTTTATTAAAAAGAAAGCAAATTCCATTTTTTAGAAGAAAAATTGGGGTTGTATTTCAAGACTTTAGGCTGATTCCTACTTTAAATGTTTATGAAAATGTAGCGTTTGCACTTAGAGCGACGGAAGCACCATATAAAGATATTGCAAAGAAAGTTCCCCTCGTTTTATCGCTTATGGGGCTTTCTGCAAAACATAAATCCTTTCCAGATGAATTGTCAGGTGGAGAGCAACAAAGGGTAGCAATAGGCAGGGCTATTATAAACAATCCTCTTGTTGTTATAGCGGATGAACCTACTGGAAATCTAGACCATGAAACATCTCAGGGCATTATGGATATACTAAATGATATAAATAGAGCAGGGACTACTGTCATCATGGCTACACACGCAAAAGATATTGTTAATGTAATGAAAAAAAGAGTTATAACTTTGGAAAGCGGCGAGGTTGTCAGAGATATAAGAGGAGGAGGTTACGAAGATGAAGCTAAGTTCTTTTAAGGATGCTTTTGCAGATGCGACCAGGAGCTTTTCCAGGAATAGGACTTTAAGCATAGCAGCAATAATCAATTTAACGCTTACGCTTTTATTCTTTGGGATAATTCTCATGAGCGTATTAGGTATTGGAAGTTTTTTAACTGATATTGAATCAAAATATATAGTAAATGTCTATATTAAAGATAACCCTCCTACCACCAAAGCAATGGAGGATAGTATTAAACAAAAACTCTTGAGCATAACTGGAGTTGAAGAAGTCACATATGTAAGTAAAGAAGAAGCAGAACAGCTATTTCAAAAAGATTATAACGTAGGCGGACTCTCTGGAGCATTGCCTGCATCTTTTAAGGTTAAGATAAAATCTACAGATTTGGTAGATGTCATCACAAAAGAAATGACAGGATTTCCTGGCGTGGATACTGTAAATAGTGCTAAGGATACAATTGAACTTTTAGAGAATATAATTTCATTTGCAAGATGGTTTTGCATCATTATTTTTGCACTTTTTTTAGGTATTTCATTATTTTTGATTTCCAATACTATAAGGCTTACTATATTTTCAAGGAGAAAAGAAATAAGCATAATGAAATATATTGGAGCAACAGATGGATATATAAAGAGGCCATTTGTATTGGAAGGTATGCTCATAGGTTTCTTTGGCGCTATAATAGCTCTCTTAATTCTATACTTTTTTTATTTGCTCGTATTTAAAGTATTGGTTGTGCCTCCATTTAGTTTAAAGCTGCTTCAGCCAAGAGATTTACTCCTATTAGGATTACCTATTTATTTAGTATTTGGGATATCTGTTGGAGGGCTTGCTAGTATATTCAGTATTCGTAAATTTTTAGTAGTATAATAGCAATTGAAAACATATATATTAACTATAAGAAATTATAGTTAAGGAGAGCTAATGGTAAAAAATAAAAATATTGTTATTTTGGGTGTAGTCGTTATTTTATTTACTAATGTTTTTTCATTTATTTTTGGTGGTTTTTTCATAAAAGATAAACTTGAGGGGAGTACTGCTCAAAATAATGGAGAGTATAGTAAACTTGATCAAGTCAAAAGAGATTTAGAGTACATGTACGATGGAAATGTTGATGAAGCGAAATTGATGGATGGTGCTATAAAAGGCATGGCTGATTCACTTGGAGATCCTTATACGGTTTATATGGACAGCCAGGAATATTCAGATTTTGTAGTTCAATCAACAGGTAAATACAGTGGAATAGGTATTCAAATAATAGCTAAAAAGGACATAAATAAAATAGAAGTCGTGGATGTGTTTAAGGACTCTCCCGCTGAAAAGGCTGGTATAAAGGTACAAGATTACATAGTGAAGGTGGATAATGAAGAAGTAGATGCATCCAGCTCAGATAGAGCAGTTACTCTGATGAAAGGAAAAGAAGGATCTTCTGTCACTGTTACAATCTATAGGGAAGGTATTGGAAACATAGATGTATCTATGGTAAGATCTGTAGTTACAGTTAATACTGTGACAGGTGAAATGATTGATGATAAAATTGGCTATATAAAGATCTCCATGTTTGATGAAAATACTTCAGGCAATTTGAAGGCAAAATTAAAAGAGCTTTCAGATCAAAATATGAAGGGACTTATTTTAGATTTAAGAGATAATCCAGGTGGGCTTCTTGACCAATGTGTTAGTATGGTTTCAAACTTCGTTAAAAATGGCGATTTAATCGTGAGTACAAAAGGAAAGAATTCTCCTGAAAAGAAATTCATTTCTAAAGGAGGAGATTATGTTGGACTTCCTATGGTAATACTCATGAACGGAAATTCAGCATCTGCTTCAGAGATTTTTATTGGAGCTATGAGAGATTATAAGCTAGCTACAACTGTTGGGACAAAGTCATTTGGAAAAGGAATTGTACAAAGTTTACATCCATATCCGCAATATAATTCTGCATTAAAAGTGACTACATCAAAGTATTATACTCCACTAGGAAATAATATTCAGGGTACAGGAATCCAGCCTGATATTAAGGTAGAATATCCTTCTGAGCTTTTAAAACAAGCTTATTCCAGAGATAATGACCCTCAATTTCAAAAAGCTCTAGAGGTTATAAAGACGAAAATATAAAATCAGTTCTTAAAGAGGAGCTAATAGCAAAACCTATAAAAAATAAGTTTTGCTATAGCTCCTTTACTAATTTGTCTTATCAATATAAATGTTATCAAAATACACTGCTCCATTTGCTAATATTGAGACATTTTTAACATAAGGTTTAACTGCTACAGGAATGGCATAAAAAAATATAGGAATTATAGGTGAATCTTCAAGAAGGATTGATTCGCAATCCTTTAATAGCTTGATTCTATTTGCACTATTTAATTCTATAAAAGAAGCCTCTAGTTTTTCATCATAAATTGGATTTGAATAGCTCACATCATCTTCTTCATTTTTGCTATAAAATTTGCTAAGGAATGTATTTGCATCCATATAATCTCCAATTTGTGTATCATTTATAATGACGAATTGCTTTGAGTCTTTTTCGATTTTAAATGTAGCTGGATCTTCACCTTTAATTTCAAGGGTAATTCCTAAATTATCTCTCCACATGGATTGTATTGCAGTTGCTATTTTTTTATTTAAATTATTAGGATCATCATTATATATGTACTTAAGGGTAGGAAAATTTTTACCATTTGGATATCCTGCATCCATCATAAGTGCTTTTGCTGTTTCAATATCATTATCATTTATGTACTTTTTATCATTAAATTCTTCGTTTTTATCGTCTTTTACGCCATAAGGGACATAAGCAAGCGCAGGTTTACCAGACATAGTTATTGCATCTATAATGCTTTGTCTGTCGATGGCAAGTGAAAGAGCTTTTCTAATTCTCACATCTTTTAAAACCTTCGCACTTTCAGGATCGATTTTTTCAATCTCAGAAGATTGATTTATGGTTAAAAAGTATGTCCCTATAAAAGGAAAGGCTTTATATGCCTTTTTATCTGTCAATTCTGAAATTGATGAAATAGGAGGGTTTTTTATAAAATCTATCTCATCATTTATAAAAGAAGAAATAGCAGCATTTTCATCTTTTATTATTTTAAAAGTTATATCCTCCAATTTAATATTTTTTGAATTTAAAAATTCTTCGTTCCTTGAAACAACTAATAGAGAATCTTTAGTCCACTCTTTTAATTTAAAAGGACCGTTTGTTATGCAGGTTTTAGGGTCGTAAGTCCAAGAATCATTTTCTTCATTGACCTTTGAAATAATATCTTCTCTTAAAGGCATGAAGATTTCGTTTGTTAAAAGTTCAAGAAAATAAGGAACTGGACTATTCAGAGTAATTTCCAAATCTAAATCGCCAAGAGCTTTAATGCCAACTTCATCGAAAGAAACAAGATTGTCATAATAAGCTTTTGCGTTTTTTATATTAAAAAGTTCGGAAACATGAGGAGATTTTTTTAATGTCAAAGCTCTCTTAATGGAATATACAAAGTCGTTTGAAGAGACACTTTTTCCATCACTCCATTTTGCACCTTTATTTATCTTGAATTTATAATTCAATCCATCTGTAGAAACACTAGGAAGATTCTCTGCCACGCCTGGAATAACATTACCTTCATCATTTAAAGTAGTTAGGCCTTGATATAATGCTCTTATAACTGTAAATCCACTATCTGACAAATTTAACGATGGATCTATTATAGGATTATCAGATAATTCCCAAGTAAGCTTTTGTTCATTTAAAGAATTCTGAGTATTATTTGTATCCTCATTATTAAATGATGATGAGTTTGAAATAGACGTGTTTTTGTTGTCGATATTAGTACCACAGCCAGAAAATAATAAAGCTAGCATAAATAGTAAAATGCTAAAGGATAAAATTTTCTTTTTACTACTTATAAACATAATTACCTCCGATTTATCAGTGATTTTGTATATGGATGCATTGGTTTTTTATATAATTTGTCGTTCCCTGTTAGTTCAACTAAGCTTCCTAAATACATAATTTTAGCTCTGTTTGAAATGTGTAAAATTTAAATAAATCGTGAGCAATATGTTAATCCAAATTCATCTTGAAGATGTTTTAGCGTATTCACAACTTGAGCTTGTATTTATACATTCAGTTTTTATACATATGTTTATGCTTTTAAGACAGAAAATATAGGCTTTAATTTACGGCTATAATTCTTTGGAATATTTTATTAACACTTCAAATATTATACAATATTGTTTTAAGTTTAACAATATACTTTAGTTAAAAAAATAAAGTATTTCTTATTAGTATATTATTTTTTTGTTAAATTGTTAAAAAAAGATGAAGCTAAAGCTTCATCTATAATTATAGAATTTCATATATTGCAATTAAAATAATCAATATTCCAGCTATAAGGGGTGAATATTTTCCAAATTTTTTATACAAATATTTTTTACCAAATGCTAGCCCAATTAATAATAGAAGTATTGTTACAATAAAAGTAAAAATGGAAGTTAATATTATATTAAGCCCAACAATACTAGCACCAATTCCCACCCCTAAATTATTTATAGTTAGTGCAAATGATAGTGTGAGGCTTTCTTTAAAATTTACATCTCCAGAGTTATCTTCATCAAAGGCAGATGGATCGACTATAATATCTTTATATACTGATTCTTCTTTTTTGTTATTTTTGACAAAGAAATCTTTTATAAACCACAGACCAATTAGCATTAATGATATAGATCCTATGAGGCTTAAATAAGAGCTGTTTATAAATTTTGTTATAGTAAATCCAATATACATTGAAATAAATGTTCCTAATGTGCTTACAAATGCAATCATAAAATATGAATATATTTTAAACTTAATATTTTTAATTCCATAAGCTATAGACATTCCTAAAGTGTCTAAGTTTGCTGCTATTGCAAACATTAGTGTAATAATTATCCTCATTTTTTAATCCTAAAATATTATTGTCCATAATTATTATATTCAAATATAAATTTAAGTTGCCAAATATGTATTTAAGCAGTATCAGTTTTCGTATAGAATTATTATAATAATAGTGGTATTATATATAAAAATATTTTTTTATTTGAAAGGAAGATGCAAATGCCATTAAAGAACCCACTACAACAGGGACAAGATACACCTTTAAAAGTTTTAGATGATACTGGAGCTTTAAAAGAAGAAGGTTTTTTGCTATATAGATTAAAAAGACTCGTTAGGGAAGGTAGAATAAATGAAGGAGAGAACATATTATTTAATGAAATAGAAGATGCTCCAACTATTCCAAATTTAAGAGTAGCTTTAAACTTTTATGATTCTTTAAAAAAATTAGACGATAAAACCCTAGAAGGATATGATTTTTCCAGGGAGGAAATTGAAGAAGGGATCAATCAATTGAAGGTCATCTATAAAATAGAGAATATTGAAGAATTTGCAAGAGAATAAGCCTGTGAGCCGATCTTTAATTAATTTATTGATAGTTTGAATAATTATCATCTTGTTATACATACTAAATTTTGAAGCCCCTATAAATTTTTATATGTATTTTTTATTTAGTCATATTTATTTAAAAATGTGTGTAAAGATAGAAAAAAGGCAAGGTGATTAATATGATCTTATTTAACGAATATGGCATTAGGACTACGTCTGATGAGGGATATGAAAAACATTTTTTCACATGGGACAAAATATCTAACGTGCTAGTTTTTAAAAATTATTATATTTTTATGGTATCACCTGATATTAGCATTTATTTTAGTAAAGAGAACTTACCAGTTGATCATGAGGACTTTATACAAAATGTAAGGGAATATGTAACTACTGAAAAAATAATTTATGGGGAGTTAACAATGTGAAATCGTTATATTATAATGATATAAGATAATTTTTTAATTGGATTTTTAAGGAGATTAGCAGTGGAGGAAGAGAGTATAATAGAGAAATTGGATATGCTCAAGAAGATTGAAGAAAATGTAGAATATAGTGACAAATTCTCTGATGAAGAATATAATATTTTAGAATCGTATTCAAGGGATAAGGATTATATCATTAGAGCAAAAGTTGCAAAGATTCTAGTCAATTCTACTTGTCCTAAGGATGAAAGCATTTTGTTTAAGTTATCGAGAGATAAAAAATATTTAGTAAGGGCTGAAGCATGTGATTCTTTAAGTGTAAGCACGTCTTTTAAAGCATTTGATATGTTAAAAAGAACACTAAAGAAAGAAAAAAGCGGTATGGTAAGAGCGTATGCTATACATTCATTAGGAAGCATATCTAAAAAATTAGATGTTGAATGCGAAATTAAACCGATTATAAAACAATTATTAAAAAAAGAAAAATCGAATCTGGTTAAGATAAGTTCTTATAAGGTTTTATATTCTTTTGGTGATAAAGAATGTTTATATTATCTCATAAATAAATTGGAGTCAAAGAAATATCAAAACAGGTGTGCTGTAGTAAATTGTCTAGATGAAATAGTATGCCAAAAAGATAGGGCTATCGATAAAATCATCGAGGAGGCTCTGATTAAACATTTAGAAATTGAAAAAAATGAGTTAGTAATATCTACTATTGATAAAATTTTAAAGAAATTATAGGGCAAAGTTATTTATACTTTGCTCTTTTTTTAATAAAGTTGTAACAAAATCATCGATCTTTGCACATGATATTATAACTTAAGTTTAATTCTTACTGAGTTTAATGCTCCATAAATTAGGATCATCTTTTTTCTTTAAGATTAAGAAGACTATTACCAATATACCTATGATGAAAGTTGTAGCTATTCCACCTTCAGCTCCAAAATTACCACCTGTCAAGAGATTATTTCCAAAAATAGAATTATTAATTATGCTATAGGATTCGTTCCCAGATACATTGAGTCCAAGCACATTTCCTTGAAAGAAGTTCCATGTTATATGGAATCCAATAGGCATCCATAAGGAACCCCTTTTATAGAGCATTAAAGCAAATAAAATACCTACGATAAAAATATTTAATAGACCAAGTAATACGACATTTTGATTGAATATATGCAAAAGTGAAAAAATGACAGATGAAATTAGGATAATTGCATATATATTCCTTGTCCTCTTTAGAAAATGCACGATAAAACCTCTTGAAAGCAGCTCTTCATAAAATCCAACTACTATATATAAAAATATATATAGTATATATTTTGGAGTTAGGATTATAGAAAAATCTATAGATGAAATTGAAAGCTGGTCTGTAAGGATAAGTATTTCATACACGAAAAAAATGGAAAAGGCTCCAATGAAAAGCCCTAAAATAAGATCTTTCCACCTATTTTTTCGAGTAAGTCCTAAATTAATAAAGCTCTCCTTAACAGCAAATTTCCAAATAAAAAGTAAGAATACCGCTATTATAGCTTCCGTTATTATTTGCATAATTAAATAACTAATTTTAAATCACCTCGTTTTATTGTATTCATTCTTTCTCTTTTCTGCGATGAAGATATAATAGCCATTTATTTCTTTTATGGTCACTCCACCAAAAATAGAGATAAATTTATTCTTATACCAATCTTTACGCTTTGTCACCATGTACATCCTTCCATTTATCTTAAGCCTGTTAAATCCTTTTTCGATAAAATGCTTTGGTAATTTAAAATCTGAGTGATAGGGTGGGTTTGAAAGTATCATAGTAAAATTAGTGTCATCTATATTAGAAAATTCATCGCTTTCTATGATCTTTATATTCGGTACACCATTTTCTATAATATTCTTCTTTGAAATTTCAATAGCTTTGGGATCTATATCGCTCATCACAACATTCTTATCCCCAATGATTTTTGCAAAATATATCCCAACAATTCCATACCCACAGCCTAAATCTAAAATAAAATCATCTTTAGAAACATTAACACATGAGATCATGGAAAGAGTGCCTAAATCTATATTGTTTGGAGAGAAGAGCGAATTTAATGTGTGTAAATTTAGTTTAATGCCTTGTATTTCAGTCGATATCATAAAAAATTCCCCACTAAATTAAATCACTTTTTACAGTTTAAGCGTATAATATATATTATATATGTTATATTATAATTTGGAAGGCAAAAGATTAAAAATTTATAATCTTAAAAGGAGATGCTGAATTGAGAAAGAAAACGAATATAGAATTGATTATGCGTATTATTTCAACTTTTTTACTCATAATTAGCATGGGAGTTATTGTTACTTCATGTGACAAAATACTTAATATGAACAGTGAAAAAGAGATTGAACAGCCAAACTCCAGTTCAATGGAGATAACTACTGATATAACTACTGATATAACTACTAATACTACGAATAATGAAGCAGAAGAATCAAACTCAAGTTCAGAAGAGAAACCTGAAATAAAAAAGCTGGATGCGAGTAAAGATTTGGTATATACTTCATTAAATGCAACGTCCAATGAGTATTCTTATGATCTTCCAACTATAAATATTGATTCAACCGATGTTACAGAGATAAATAGAAAAATACAAAAAGATTACCTGACAAAAATAAATGAAGAAATTACAAATGACGAGCAAGGATTAAGTGTAGTAATGATTTCTTTAAAATACGATTCATATATAAATAATAACATATTATCTCTGGTAATAGACCATGCCATATCTGCAAATGACCTTCATTATTATGATGTATACAATGTTGATATTTATACCGGAAAATCTATTGATAATATTGACTTGTTGAAATACAAGAATATCGATGAAACAAATTTCTTAAATACGCTAACAGAACTTTATAAAAATAAATTTGTTGAACTGTATGGGTCTAAAGATTCTTATATTGAAAATCTTAGAAATGCTCCGTCTGGTTGGACAGAAGAAGGGCTTAAAGAACAAGATGCATTTTATACAGAGCAATATAATAAAACTATTGATGCAAACAATTGCAGTGTTCAGACTCCTATATTCTTAAATTCAAATAATAACATAAGCGTAATTGCTAAGATATATGCTATAGCTGGTGGTGATAGCTACAATTACGTTCTTGATACTGGGCTATAATTTATAGTGGG
>WQUF01000285.1 GCA_009785875.1 Oscillospiraceae bacterium
GTTCTTTTTTTATTTTTTCCTCATATAATAATAATAATAATTTTATTGGAGGAATATATGAGACTTACTTCCAGTCAGGTTGATGAAATATATGACAAGATCACATTTGAAGTTGGGGACGACCTATTGCCTAAATATACCTTGGATAAATTCACTAGAAATCACAGTGAAGAAGTGATACTCGTTGGAGACAATTATTTAGAAAATCAAGAAAAACTCCGAAGATTTTATGAAAAGACTCTTAAGAAAAGAGCCATTGATTTTTCAAATGGTGTAGACCTCTTTAAAGACTTTCGTTACATCGATATAGATAAAATTGAAATGGATAGAAGTGGATGGAATTATTTCGATAAACCTGATGATATGGAACTTTTAAACCTCATATCATCACTGCAAACTATCGGCCTCGTTAATCCAATCTTGGTAAAGACTTTAGATGATGAGAACTACACAATAATCTCTGGTAATTCAAGGTTTAGTGCTTTTGCGAATATATTTAAAAATACTCAGGATATTCGATTTAGCAAAATCCCTTGTTTTATTGTGGATAATACTATAGATGAATATTACCAGCGAAGCATCATAATAGATACTAATATTAATTATCGAAAAGTATCGCAAGAGGTCTTTATTAGGGCGATTTTTGAGAAATATGAGATGCTAAAAAGAATTAAAGCTTACAGGGGGACAGAAATCAATATTGCTGAGACTATTGCAAAAGATCTTAGGATAAGCGAAAGCACAGTTTTTAACTACCTCACTTTAAGAAAGCTCTATCCAGATGCGATGAGGTTGGTTTATGATAAAAAATTGAAATTAAGATCTGCAAGGAAACTTTCTAGATTGAGCCTTGAGAATCAAGCTTATATATTAGAAAATGTGAAATTGGAAGATTTAAATGTAAAGCACAAGATAAGGATATTGACAAAGAATCCAAGTGCAAATTTAAGTGAAATAAAGAAAAGAGCAGAATTAATAGCCAATTTTACACCTTATAAAACACAAGTTACAGTAGAAGTGACGAGAGAGGCTTTAGAGAGATTCTTTAATAATATTATAGATTTTAAGAAATTCATATATGCCAATTTTTCAAAGACCATGAATGAAAAAATGGTGAAAGATATGGTTAAAGTGAAAGTCAATAAAGAGCACATGAAATTTTATGTTAAGGAAAAAATCATAGATGGATCTTTGCTTGAGGATGTTTGTGGAAAAGAATTAAATGAAATATTAGCTGTCTAGTCCAAAACAAGTAAATAGATGGGGAGACCCTAGATTTCGAACAGTGTCGAAATTAAAAATCGATGTCCATTGCCGTATATTCTAGTCGAATATGACGTTGGATGGATTAATGTACAATTCATTGAGCGAAAAATATCTAAAATTAATTAATATTAAGGAAATAGATAAAATATGGTAAAACGGTTCTTTATAACCCTTATTCACATCTCTATGCACACTAACCCCAAAAGAGTAAAAATTGGAGTGATTAGAGCGAGAGCAAAACAACCGTTTCAACATGATAAGTATTAGGAAATAAATCCACTAATTTCATCCTGATTACTTTATATCCATTTTCTTTTAGCATAACCAAATCATCTCTTAATGTATTAGGATTACAGGAGACATATATGATCTTTGGAGAATTAAATTCAATTATATTTTTTAAAGCCTTTTTCCCCACACCAGGTCTTGGAGGGTCTAAAATTATAACGTCCGGCTTAACATGCAATTTTGATACAATTTCATTAATATCGCCACACAAAAATTCACAATTAGTGATACCATTTAATTTTGCGTTTTCTATTGCAGAAGTCACAGCTTCTTGGACGATTTCAACTCCATATACATGAGAAGCTTTTTTAGAAATTACTTGGCTAATGGTACCTGTTCCACAATAAAGATCAAAGATAACTCCCTTTTTATCTCCAAAAAAATCAATCACAGTTTCATATAAAATTTCAGTAGCTCTGGTATTTGTTTGAAAAAAAGAAAATGGTGAAATTTTAAATTTTAAACCAAGGACAATTTCATAAATGTGATCTTCACCATATAAAACCTGTAGTCTTTCAGGGATTATAGCTTCTGAAAGAGAATCATTTACAGTATGCAAAATGGATTTAATGGTTGCATTTAAATTCAAGCTTAAAAGTCCTTCGCAAAAATCACGATAATCTAAATTGAGCGTACTTGTTGTAACTAAATTTATCATGATTTGCCCGGTATTTTTTCCTAGTCTTAAGACCAAATTTCTCAAAAGCCCTTCCCTCTTCATTACTTTATAATGAGGGATTTTCAATTTATTAAAATAGTTTTGACAAAAAGATAAAATCTTTAAAAAATCATCCTGGACTAATTTGCATTTATCTGTAGTAACAATGGAGAAATTTTTCTTTTTAACGTGAAGTCCTATTTCAAGATCTCCACCTTTTTCAAAATCCCCAAATGTGTATTCCATCTTATTTCTATACTGGTAAACTTCAGGGCTCCTAACTATTCCTTCATAGTTTAAATCGTCAAAGTATACTTTAAATAGTTTTAAAACAGCTTCTTCTTTAATCTTCAGTTGATAGTCATAAGAAACATGGAGCATGCTGCAGCCACCACATAATGAGTAATGGGGACATACTTCTACCTTATCATAATTTCCTTCCCCTTTGCTTAAAATATTTAAAACTTCTTTTTTCATACCTACCTCATAAATAAAAAAACTGCAATATGCAGCCAGCCATAAAAAATTTATTGAAATTTATTAAGGAACACATATAAGTTATTCATTAATTCCTCTTCAAGCTTTTCATCTTTATCAATATCCATTAAAGATAGATTCTTCTTAAAAAAATCTTTAAAAAGCAAAACACCGACGCTATTAAGAGCAGCCCTAACAGCCGAAATCTGAGTTAATACATCCTTAAAATTGCTATCTAAAAGAATCATCTTTTCAATTCCTTTAACCTGACCTTCAATTCTTCTGAGCCTTACAGATATCTCTTTTTTTTCTTCTACTGTATTCAAAAAAGCTCCTCCCAAATAATAAAATAAATTATAATGTATTTTAGCACTATACTAATTCGTTTTCAATAACAAAAAACATAAGAAAAATATTTATTTTAATCTTTAAAAAATTCATAATAAAGATCAATTTCACATATATTTTATTATATTTTAGCCAGTAGGTGATATAATGAAAATAAAATTATTTGCATTGCTTATAATTATTGTGCTTTTTTCATCCTGTTCGAATAAAGTAATAAATAGATTTTATAATTTAAAGCCATCAAAATATTACTATACATCAAAATTAAGCAGAGATATTGTATACAATGATGAAATTAAAATGAGCTCAATAGAAACAAATTACTATAAAAGATTTACTCTTGATAGCGATGAAAAAGGTGAAATAATCAGATTTTTAACTTTACTTAAAGATGATTACTTTTTAACCACCGACCAAATACTAAATTTAGGTGATGAGGAAAACAAAAAAGCACAGTATAAATTGACCATCGATGTAAATAACAACAAATATTGCATAGAAGCTCTTGATGAAAACTATATAAGAGTATTTCTGTGGGATGGAAAATATGTTGAAGATTACATCGATATAAGCAATTTCCCAATTGGAGAAAACCTGTTCTATTATCTAAAATACATATATTTAACAAAGATAAATTAATTTCATATCTTTGATAAGTAAAAGCTTATTATATTTTCAGAGAATAAGATAGATATGATTCCACCAATACATAAAAATGGACAAAATGGCATCTTATTAAGGGAAAATTTCTTGCTTAATATTACAAATATGCCCACAACTCCACCGATGATAAATGAAAGAATGATGGACAATATCCCTTGGTTAAAATTTAAAAAAGTGACCATGACAAATATTACAAAGGAGTCTCCATATCCAAACCACTTCAATTTAGCAAAAATATAAAAAACAGCAAAGAAGAAAAATGACGATATTAGTGAAACATATATATCACTAATAAAAATTTCGTCAAAACATAATTGCAAACAAGATGTAATGAGGAGCATTAAAAAGAAAACTATTATTACATTTGTATACACTTCCATTGTAATTAAATCAATAACAGATATCAAATAAAGAAAACTCAATAAAAGTAAATTGTGCAAAAAAATTAAGTTAAAATTTAATCCAGATTTAGCATATACAGCTATTACCATCATTCCAAATAAAAATTCGCTAATTGGATATGCTATTGGTATTTTAGAACCACACTTTTTACACTTTCCAAAGCTGATTATGTATCCAATAACAGGCATGATATATAATTTTTCAATTTTAGCATTGCATCTTTCGCAGGATGATCCTGGAAAAAGGATGCTGATATTTTTTGGTATTCTATAAGCACAAAGATTTAAAAAACTTGCAATACATGATCCTAAAAAAAATAACAATATAAACATTTTGCTCCTCTAAAGGAATGAGTTTTCTTTTAGCTCCTTCCTATTACTTACTATCTTTATCATCTATTATGATGATTTTCTCTTTGTCTTTTTTGATTTTATCCTTATTTGCTGTTGTAATTTCATCTTCTTTTTCTTTAGATTTTTTTTTGATGTTTTTTATTGTTTCCATAATCTGTGGTATTACCTCCACAATTTTGTCTGCAGGAGTGATATTGTCTAAAGGGATTAACCTTTCGCCATCTTTCTTTATTACAAGAAATGCTATTGGTTTAATGGATACACCTGCTCCTACCGCCCCACCAAACGCATATTTATCGCTTACTAAAGTTTCTTTTTTTTGCGGATATTCACTTCCACCAGAAGCAAATCCTAAAGATAGTCTTGATATTGGTAAAATTGTAGAACCATCTTGGGTATTTATTGGATTCCCAATTATAGTATCTACATCTATCATGTTCTTTAATTGTTCCATGGTACTCTTCATTAAGCTTTCTATTGGATTATTTTCCAAATTAATTCCTCCTTAAAGTTCATTTAGATATTTTAGTATTTTTTATTATGATTATCATTATATATAATATCTTTGCTATATTTAGCCAAATTATACAATCTAAAAACAGCAAAAGGATGTTTTTATCAAAAATAGGAGCGATTTTAAAATCGTATTTTTTACTTTTAAATGGTATATCGATTATCCATTTTAAAAAATATAAAATGCTGCCTATAAAGCCATAGGAAATACCAGTGATCATAGCATCTTCAAAACCATATTGAATGTTTAGTTTCATTCTAAAAGTAGGCTTAAATTTAATTGAATTGATTGAACTGATAAGCTTTAATACATCTATTTTTATTTTAGATTTTTTTTTCTTCTTCTTTGGTTTTTTTGTAGGCTTTTTTTCAAATGTTCCATTGGTTATAGTGCTTATTTTAGAGCTTGGAAAATTAAAAGTCTTTTTATATAAAGTTAAGCTTCCACCATCTTCATTTATATTAGCTTTTAATATGATAGGGATGGGGCAAAATAAAATAAATAATATGATGATAATAGTTATTAATAGTGCATTCAAAATAATAAACCCTCCTATTTAGATTATTGACCTTCTTTTCAATTTTAATCAAATAAAAAAAATAACTTGAGATTTTTCACAAGTTATTTTAAGCTTTATTATTTTTGTAAGTTCTTTAAATTTGTTGCTATTTTTACATAAAGATTTAAAACATTTGAATAACTTTGTCTTGTTCCACCAGCAATAAAATCTCTGTGCGACCAGTTTTCCATTGTAGCATTTACCATCCAAATGCCTTTTTCCATAATTCCATCATAGGCTTTGTGAGCTTCTCCAAATGGATATTGAGCCGAAATGACGCTTACAGTAGTATCATTTTTCCACCATGCCTTGTCCCCATTTGGTAGTTCATTGTTTTGTTTATATCTTCCTATAATTATTGATGAAAGTGTACTTGTAGTTAAGTCAATTTTATTTGGTAAATAATATCCTGAAAAAGGATTTCTTATAGAAGCATTGCCATTATATGAAAAATAATATATATCCGAATAAGTTGTAGTCATATCATTGAGTTTTTTTACGCCATCTGTTGTTAAATCAGCAAGGGCATTGTCATTAGATTTCCAAGCATTGCTATTTTCAGCATCTATAATAAAATCAACCAGTGATTCATCTTTTGATCTCTTTAAGCCCCATTGATCCAATTTTAAATCCAGTGTCATCTTTGTGATGTTAGACCCTAAAGCAGCACCAGCAAGCATTACTATTCCTTCAGCTTGTAAATTTTTTACTACATAATTTGCAAATGTCGCACCATTTAATGGAGTTGCAAGGGTAGTAATGCTCTCTACCCAAGATTTACCCCCTTCAAATAAAGGAGAAATCCCTTCTGATTGATGTGATGCATAATAATTTTGCTCATTTTTATCTCCATTTTTTAATAGTTCAACTAATAGCCTAATTGTGTTTCCTCCCATACTATGTCCAATTAGGTGGATCTTTGAAGTACCATCCCATTGTGGATATATTCCAGGGAATGTTTTTCCGTATCTTGCATGCCCATTTTCAGCTGAGTGCGCAGCACCATAATCAACAGTTCCACCCTTTATATAATAATATAATTCGCATGCTCTGTCCCAATCACTGGAGACAGCCCCAATAGTTGCGCTCATTACTGTAAAGCCTTTATCGGTTAAATCTTTTAAGATATCATTCTTTCCGCCCCAATAATTATAATCTGGCATATCTTCTTTGCCCCAGCCAAAAAAGCCATATACAAAAACAATAGGATAATCATTGCCAGTTGCTGCGTTTGCTGTTTTCATATTAAATGAGAAGAATATTGTGGTAAATAATATCATTATTATAAGATAAGCCAATCCATGGTTAAGCTTCTTTTTTGTCATAATGCTCCCCCTTTTATAAATTTTTATTATTTTTAATTTTAATTAAATAATTTATAAAAACATTATAACACATCACATGCAAAATGCAAATATTTGTTACATTTTATTTACAAGTTAGATATTCTCCTCATATAATCACTATTTAGGTAAACTCGTTAAAGTTTTCGCAATATTCTTATAAATATTAAATAATCTAACATAATCTTTTCTGGTGCCGAGACCAACAAAATCCTCTTGAGCCCAATTTTCCAGAGTAGGATAGACTGTCCAAACTCCTTTTTCAAAGATGCCATCGTAATTCTTATGTGGTTCATTAAATGGATATTGAGCAGATATGACGCTAACAGCACCATCATTCTTCCACCATGCTTTGTCTCCAAAAGGCAATGCATTATTTTGTGTATACTTTCCTGTAACAGTTGCAGAAACAGTCCAAATCATCTCTTTTGGTAAATAAAAGCCAGTAAGCTCGCTTTTATAAGAATTATTGCCATTATATGAAAAGTAATAGATATCAGAATAGGCAATAGTTTTATCGTTTAAAGCTTGTGCGCCATCTGTGTTAAGATCATCTACAGCGTTATCTCCTGAATTCATAAATCTATCATTTAAAACCCTGGAATAATAGCTGTAAATAGATTCATTGGCTCCCCTTTTTAAACCCCACTGATCAAGCCCAAAGTCATATTTAGGATTATTATTATAAAGGTTTGGAAGTCCCCCTAGACTTATATATAAGCTTTTAACATTATATTTTTTAACAAAGTTTACAAAGGTTGCTCCATTTAATTGAGAACCTAAAGTCGTTATGCTTGCTACAGAGTTTTTTCCGCCTTCAAATAATGGTGAGATTCCTGATTCGGGATTGTTTGCATAGTAATTTTGCTCATCTTTATCACCATTTTTAAGTAGTTCAACTAAAAGCCTTATTGTTTCACCACCAAAATTATGACCGAGCAAATGGATCTTATTTATATCGTCCCAATTTTTATATAATCCTGGATATGTTTTTCCGTATCTTTCGTGTCCATATTTTGCTGAATGTGCCGCACCATAATCAACTGTGCCACCTTTTATATAATAATATAATTCACATGCTCTATCCCAATTGCTAGAAAAGGTGCCTATTTTCACATTCATAGCTTTAAAGCCTTCGTCATTTAACATTTTAACTATGTCTAAATCCCCACCCCAATAATTATAACTCCCTATCTGATCCTTGTCCCATCCATAAATTCCATGGACTAAAACTATGGGATAATCATTTCCAGATGCAGCATTTACTTGTTTTGTAGTATATATAATGGTGAATATAAAAATTAAGAATAAAAAAAATGTATTTATTTTATGATGATTTCTGTTTTTCAAAATTTACTCCCTCCATATTTTGAAATTATTAGAATATAATACCATAAAATTATATATTAATGTCATTTATGATGTAATACAGCATTTTTCTGTTATATTATTATGAATGTCTTATCTGTAATAGAATTAAAATTTTTAGCATAAAATAAATAAACTAAGTATAAAACATATAGCTTTATTTCAATTTCTGTAGTAAAGTAAAACTAAGTGGTATCATAAATTTATTCTTAATTATTTAGGAGGATTGAAAATGAATAATAACTTTGACAATAAAGGTGTAGTTAGATCTCCAGTTATAGTGTTGCTCCTTGGAATAGTAACTTGCGGTATTTATTATTTGTATTGGCTATATATCACCGCAACTGAGTTAAAGGCTTATACAAATAGGGGTGATATCAACCCAGGTTTAGATTTAGTGCTTTGCATACTCTGTTTCCCTTATCAAATATATTGGTTTTATAAGTATTCCAAGATAATTTATGAAGAGCAGATGAAGTTAACTAGCGTAGCAACAGACAATTCTATTATAAACGTCATTCTAAGTATATTTGGTCTCGGAATCGTTTCAGCTATCATAATGCAAAGCGATTTAAATAATTTATGGACAAACCAAAGAACTTATTGACTTTTAAAAAATTAAAAGATGTCCTAATAATTGGTTTTTCATTTATACTGTTTTTGATCCTTGGAAATGGTAATCTATGTTATTTAAAAGCGACTTTAGGCATACCTTGTCCAGGTTGCGGTCTCACAAGAAGCTATCTGGCATTATTTAAAGGGGATTTTTATGGAGCATTTTACTACCACCCTTTATTTATTTTACCTCCACTTTTGTTTTTAATAGTTGTACTTCATTATAAACCGAATTTAAAACTTAAAATAATCAATAAATTATATAATAGCAAATGGTTTTGGATCTCTATGACAGTTTTATTTTTAGTCGTATATATCGTGAGGATGATCTTATTTTTCCCAAATGTTGAACCAATGACTTTTAATAAAAACAGCATTTTATTTAGATTAATCAGCTTTAGAAGTTACTTTTAAAAGTAGCTTCTTTTTAATGTCTAATTTATATTATTAAATTATCAATCAAAGTGTTAATGAATTTAATAAAATATTTTTAACATATTTTTTAAGTATGAATAATATATTATCAGTGGAAAGTATTTTTTGGTTAATAATAAAAAGGAGATAGAAAATGAATATTGAAGAATTGATGGAATTAGATAAAGACACTTATGGAACCGACCTTAGACCTATGGTTTATTTGAAGAACGACAATATAAAGATTACTGAGACTAAGATAGATATCGGTTCTACTCCTGAGGATTTAAAAAAGTGGGCGGCTCATGAGAGAAATGCTACCTTAATGAGGGAAAAGAATTTTAATGATGGTGTTAATTACTTTGATACCCTTCAAAAACTTGATATAGACCTTATACAAGATGTTCCTTCTGGCTGGAACTTGTTTGACCCACCAAAAAAACATGAGCTTGCAGATCTTATAAGGTCAATCGCCAGCGTGGGCTTAATTTATCCAATTTATGTGCTTCAGCATACAAGCGGTGTCTATAGCGTAATTTGTGGAAGATCCAGATTGCTTGCTTTTGCTAACCTCTTCCAGGCTACAGGGCTTGATAAGTACCGATTCATCCCATCCTACATCATTAAAGAATCTGAAACGGATGAACTTTTTGTCAGAACGATGATAATAGAGTCGAATTTGCGATTTAGGTCCATATCAAAGTTGAACTTAATACAAAGTTTAATAACCATCTACGAAGTGATGCAAAGGTGTAAGAATTTTCGCGGAGAATCAAATGTGGCTGTAGAAGTGGCGAAGACTTTTGAAGTATCAGAGACTACAGTATTTAATTATATTAAGGTTAGAGATCTATGCGAAGAAGCTTTAACACTGCTCTACGAAGATAGGTTAAAATTAAAAGCAGCTTTATACCTTGCAAGGGTTTCAAAGGAGACTCAAAAGAACATTTTAGAAAGATTTGGAATAGCAGGTGTGAATAAGGTTTATAAGCTTAAACTGATAACCAAAGAAGGAAATATATCACTTGAAGAATTAGAGGAGAAAATTGAGGAATTAAAAACTTACACTATGCCAAAGACAAAAATAATCTTAGAAGTCGATAGAAGATTTGTAAATCCACTTTTAGAGTATCTGCTGAACTTTAAAAAAGAGCATGTAAATCCATTTGCAAATAAGTACACCAGAGGAGTGACCACTTCTGTGTTTAAGCTCCGATATGATGCTGAGGCTATGGGACTTTACGCTAAGCAAAATATCATAGATGAAATCACTTTGAGAAAGTTGGTTAGTAAACTCAGTTATGAAAAAATAGGATAGGAATAAAATTTATACAAAAGATTTTTCTTATCTAAAGATGCTTTTTTAATTGTACTTAAAAAAAATTGTAAAAAACATTTTTTAAAAAATAAGTCGAAGTAGGCTTAGTTGGTGTATCACTAAATCGATATGTTTTCATTAAATTTTTAATGTACTATATATTGAATTAGAAATTTAATGAGATCATAAAATAAATTGATAAAAATGTCTAAAAGTTTTTTTAAAAAAAGAGGAATATTTTTAACTGCAACTTTTCGAGGGTGGAGTTAAGTATGAACTTTTATCTATTAACAAATAATGCTTAATTGTTTCAAGTTTAAACTATCTAGTATTCTTTTACAGTCTATTTTCCATAAATTCTAAAAGAATATTAATTTAATTTATAAAAACGTGTTTAAAAAAGGAATATGCTTACTAATTGACAAGGCAATAAAATTGATTTAAAATTTAAACAACAAAAGTTAACAAAAGCTAATAAACAATTA
>WQUF01000286.1 GCA_009785875.1 Oscillospiraceae bacterium
TTAAAGTTGAATTTTCATTTAAAGCAGAAGTATTTTGACTTGAACTGCCAAAGGAGCTATTTACATTCGTCGTATTTATATTTGTTGCCTGGTTTTGTGCTATTGGTTTTAAAGTCACAGTGATAAAAACTCTATTTTGTTCACCATAATTAACATTTAATGATCGTTCTTTCGGCGTTATATCATAAGGAGCGTCATCTGGTGTGAAAAAAGATATTTTATATGACCCAACGCTTAAATTCTCTATTAAAGTTTGAGGATCAACAATTGTGACCTCTCTTACAAGTACATCATCTTTAAATATTTTTGCATATATTTCTAAGTTAATTTTGTCACTCGAGTTACCTTTTCCTTGTATGATAGTTGAATAAATATTTAAATTCGATTTCTTATAAACTTTTTCTACATTAAATGTTATTCTAGTATCACTTGAGTTTACTATGACATTCTTAATGCTCTCATCTATTATAGTATCATCATTTGGGATTAACTCGATTTTGTTGTTGCCAATTTTCAATTTTACTATATTGTTAAAATTGCTTTTAAGAGTAATTTCTTCACTATCATTGATGATTACCTTAAAATTATCCATAACTTTATTTTTTAACTCATCTTCGCAAGAAATAAAAATCTCACTATTCACTAAATCATTAGCCGCTACCCCTATATTTGAACATTGAACAAACCTAAAAGCATCATTGTTTTCGTTTTTAAAGCATGTCCAATTTTTTATCTGATTTAAATAATTAAAATCCTCATTTAATTCAATGCCATAAACAATATTATTAATAAACAAAGCGCAGAATATATTTAAAACAATCAAAACACTTAACATTCTTCGCATATATTTGTCCTCCAAAAGTGGGCATAGAAACTTTCATAATTAACTTTAACACAAATAGCCTACTTTTTCAATAATTGTAGATATCTCACAAAAATTTAACAACTATGAAAAAATATTTGTCGTTTATTCTTTCTATTTTTTATTTATTTCCAATAATAGCAGCATATCTATATAATAAGATTATAATTATACTGTTACTCCTTATCTACCTCTTCAAAAATCTATAGATTAAAATAAAAAGGCTAAATAATTAGCCTTTTTATTTTAACAAAAAATTAACAAAGTGCTTGCTTAAAAAACTTATTTCACACAAATAAATTCCTTTAAAAACTCTGGAATCTCTTCACTAGCATTGGCACTTATATAAAACTCAATATTCCATTTTTCGGCAATTTCCTTAAGATTTAAGAAAAGATCTTTCATATCTCCTAAATTTTCTTGTTCAATAATATTTGATACCCCATCGATAAATATAAATTGAATGTCATAATTTTGGGACATGATTCCACAGAGAAAACCATAGAAAATAGTAGAGCTGGTAATCCTATAGTCAGAAGTCGTGACAAACCTAATATTCCTGTGAAGTTCATGTATTGGTCTTTTATCGTCATCTATAAAAACAATATCGCCAGTACAGTTTTCAACTTGATTATTAGCCATTTCAATAATCTTTTTAGATTTTCCACTACCTCTTTCACCTAAAATTAAATGCACCATTTTTTTATAACACCCCTATCTTTTTTATTAAAAGTCTATAATCTTTATTTTCAAATTCTGCAACTTATATATCTAATTATACTAAACTCTATAAGAAAATCAATTTATTTATATAAACGATTTAAATGTAAAAGCTGGAAATAACCCTAAAAGCATCTCCTTTAGGATTATTTCTCAAAATATCTTTTCTGTGGAATAATTTTCAATAAAAAACCTGCCATCATTTTGAGCAAATTCTACTATATTTGAAAGCATGCTATCTATATGAGATGAATCATTTGAAACGCATACTACAGAAATCACAGCGTTTTTCCAGACATCATTGAGATCAGTTTCAGCCACAGATGCATTAAACCTGTTTCTAATCCTTTCAATTAAACTCTTGACTATATGCCTCTTATCTTTAAGGGAAAAAGCATCTTCTAAATATAAATTCAGTGTTAAAACTCCTATGACCACGTTATCACCTGTTTACATTTCAGGAACGACTTCGACTCCTATCATTCCTAAAGCATTTTTTAAAACTTGATTTGCTGCTTTCGCTAAAATCAAGCGAGCATTTTTAAGATTTTCTTCGGAAGTTAATATAGGACATGAGTTGTAAAATTTATTGAATTTTTTAGCGACATCTATTGCGTATCTGGTTATTACAAATGGCTCAAACCTATCTATAGCTTCATTTAAAACTTTATTAAAATTAGACAAGGTTTTAACCAATTGGTACTCATCATTTGTGCTCAATAAATTATAATCTACATCTTGTTTTACTTCATCTGTCTTTTTTAGAATAGAATTAAACCTTGCATAAGTGTATTGTACATAAGGACCCGTCTCTCCATCAGGGGATAACATCTCTTCCCAATCGATTATGATGTCTTTTTCTCTATTGTTCTTTAAAAAAGTAAATATTATAGATCCAACACCTACTTTTTCAGCTACTTCAGATTTATTTTCAAGGTTAGGATTCTTTCCTTCGATGATCTTATTAGCTCTTTTAACAGAATCATTGAACAATTCTTCTAGGGATACAACTTCTCCCTGTCTAGTAGAAAACTTTCTACCTGCATATTTTACAAGACCAAATCCAACGTGTATGCAGTCCTTTGCCCATTCATGACCTAAAAGTTCTAGGACTTTAAACACTTGCTTAAAATGTAAAGATTGATCTAATGCAACTACATATAAAGACTTATAAAAATGAAATTGATTGTATCTGTATTCTGCTGCAGTTAAATCACGAGTTGCATAAATTGTAGCTCCATCTGCTTTTTTTATGATACATGGAGGCATGTTGTATTCCTCTAGGTTTACAACAATTGCACCTTGTGATTCAGTTAAAAGCCCTTTTTCATCTAACTCTTTTATTGTTGTGTCCATTTTATCGTAGTAAAAGCTTTCACCTGTATAGTAATCGAATTTTACACCAATTCTATCATAGACCTTTTCAAATTCAATGATAGAAAGTTCAGTGAACTTTTTCCAAAGCATAGTTTCATGCTCATTTCCATCTTCCAAATTCTTAAAATGCTTTCTAGCTTCATTATCTAGAGATGGATCATCTTCTGCTTCTTTGTGGTACTTTATATATATTCTTAATAGCTCCTTAATGGGATTTTCATTTAAAGCATCCTCATCTACCCAATGATTATAGGCATATATCAATTTCCCAAATTGAGTACCCCAGTCGCCTAAATGATTAATTGCTATAGGGTTATATCCTTGAGATTTAAATATTCTATAAAGAGCTGCTCCTAATACAGTTGTTGATAGATGACCAACATGAAAAGGTCTTGCTATATTCGGTGAAGAAAAATCCATTGGAATATTTTTACCTTTTCCTAATTCAGAATTTCCATATCTTTCTTTTTGTGATAATATTTCTTCAATTGTATTTTTTATAAGAATTTCTTTTTTTATAAATACATTGATATATGGTCCATTAGCTTCAGCTTTTTCAAAGAATTCGCTTGTGATTTTTTCTTTTATATCATTGGCTATTAAAATTGGTGATTTTTTCATTTCTTTTGCAAATTTAAAACATGGAAAAGCAAAGTCACCCATCTCCTCTTGAGGTGGGACTTCTATTAAGTTTAAAATATCGGCTTTACTTAAGCTCGTGTTTTTTTCCAGTTCTTCTGCAAAAATTAATTTATAGTCCATTTTTCCTCCTTTAAAAATAAAAAATCTCTTAATATACTTAAGAGACGAGTTTTTGCGGTACCACTCTAATTGACTAAAGTCCACTCTATATTTTTAGAATACACTACTAGTATATGGTTGTCAATAAAAAGATGTTCGTGAAAAAATAAAGTTCAAATATTATTCTGGCTATTGATTAATAACCTGAATAAATAACAATGCATTTTTAGAATTTTACTTTAAATTATGCATTGTTTTTTTATATATTTTTATTTTTTTTACTTATTGAATATCTTTTTCTCATATGCTAACATAATAATAAATATTGGCAATGAGTTTTTGAGTAGCCAAAGCATAAGTATCAATCTATGCTTTGGTATATTTATTTTAAAAATGAAAGGAGTCTTATTAAATGAAAAAAGTTATAAATGATCCTAAAAATGTAGTAGATGAAATGCTTAAAGGTATGACCTTTGCTTATCCTGATCATGTTAAAAGAGTTGAAGGATTTGATGTAATCGTTAGAGCAAATAAAAAATCATCAAAAGTTGCTTTGGTTTCTGGCGGAGGCTCTGGTCATGAACCTTCTCACGC
>WQUF01000287.1 GCA_009785875.1 Oscillospiraceae bacterium
CTCACATCTTTCATCAAGTTTTTAATCTCACCTGTCTTTATATAAGGTGGATTGGACACTATCAGATCATATTTTATATTATGCTCAATTGCATGGTTTAATAAATCACTTTTAAAAATTAAAGATCTTTCAACTACACCTAATTTTTTTGCATTTATCTCTGTCAATTCTAAAGCTTTATCCGAAATATCAAACATATGAGCACTTTGACATTTTGAATTTTTTAAAATGGAAATTCCAATTATTCCACTGCCGCAGGCTACATCGCATATTTCTTTAATATTTTCTTCATGAATTTTATTTATACATATTAGAGCTAAGATCTCGGTATCTTGTCGTGGAATTAAAACCCCTTCTTCGATGCGAAACTGCATTCCCATAAATTCACAATATCCTAAAATATATTGCAATGGATATCCTGTGCTTCTTAAATCCATAAGTTCAATGAATTTATCTGCTACTTTTTCTGAAACTTCATCGAATTTATTTGTATGAAGATAGATCCTATTTTTCTCTAATAAATTAGCCAATATAATTTGTGAATCAAGCTGATAGCTTTCAATTCCAGATTTAGAGAGCTTCTCGTAGCTCATCTTTAATAGTTTCGTTATTGTCATCTTCATATTCTATTCCTTCAGCTTTTTTTAAAGCAGCAATAGCAACTTCCAGCATATCATCGCTTGGTTCTTTAGTGGTTATCTTTTGAAACATGAGTCCTGGGAATGCTATCGCTTTTAAAAACACATTGTTATTTGTTGCCATCAATCTAATTAATTCATAGGAAATCCCTGAAATGATAGGGAGGAGCAATAATCTCGATACTATTCTCATAATTCCATGTTGCCACCCTAAAAATAAATATACCACAAGGCTTACAAAGAACACTACAAATATAAAACTAGTTCCGCATCTTGGGTGAAGTGTGGTATATTTTCTTGCATTTTCAACTGTCAACTTCTCATCATTTTCATAGCAAAAGATGGTCTTATGTTCTGCACCATGATATCTAAATAATCTTTTTACATCTTTTTGTATTGATATTATCGACATATACCCGACTAAAATAGAAACCCTAATTACGCTTTCAATTATATTCAATATTATACTATTCGTTAGCCCTATTTTAGTGAATGCATTTGTTATAATATTTGGTAAAAGATAAAAAACCCCTAAAGTTAAGATTAGTGATACTACAAGGGATACTCCAACAATTATTTCTTTATAATTATCTTTAAAATGCTTCTCTATAAAAAGATCAAACTTAGAAGGTTTTTCATTCGAAGTATCATCACCATCATCTTCAAAGATATCAGCACTCTTATTTAATATTTTTACCCCTACGATTAAAGAATCTATATAAGTCATAAACCCCCTGATTATAGGAAGTGATAAGATCTTATTTCTTTTATTTAAAGGAATATACTGTTCAAAATCCACGTTTATTTCACCATCTTTTTTTCGAACTGCTGTAGCAATGCCATCTTTTCCACGCATCATGACACCTTCAATGACGGCTTGCCCTCCAACAATAGGTTGCTTTTTACTTTCGCTCATTATAATTCTCCTTTCAATTTTAAGTAACACTGTCCGCAAACAGCTTCGTATTTAACAGTATCTTTATTATCAATTTCTACCTGGCTGCCTTCAAAAACACAATTTTCATTAATTTTTCTAATATTGAGTATAGCTTTTTTCCCACACTGACATATATTTTTTAGCTCTTCGATGCTATGGGCAATTAATAGCAGCCTTTCGCTTCCTTCAAACCCGTTCATCAAAAAGTCTGTTCGGAGTCCATAGCATATAACTGGAATACCTTTAATTATTGCAATTCTAAATAAATCGTCTATATCATTTTTTTTAAAGAATTGAACTTCATCTACTAATATGCAGTGTATATTTCCATTTATTTTTATCCAGTCAGAAATCTTATCGAATATATTTTCACCATGATCGACTAGCATATCAGCTTTTCTCTTTATGCCTAATCTAGATATTACAAAATCACTCCCCTTTGTATCTATCTTCGGTTTTATGATTAAGACTCTCATACCTCTCTCTTCGTAATTAAATGCAACCTGAAGCAAGTTTGTCGACTTACCACAATTCATAGCACCATATCTAAAATATAATTTGCTCATAATTATCTCCATAAAAATTGAAACTAAATCCATATAGTCAATTATATATAATAATCAGTTGACTTTCAATTAAAAGCCATGATATAATTTTAACGAAAATGGGTCTATTAATAAAAGCCTATTATTACTAAAGACTTAATGCTTTTACAAAGTTAAGCTTTGGATATATATATACTTTTAATTGAGGAACCATTAACCATATATTATCATATTATAAATATAAGCAAGAGGTGAAAAAATTGAAAGAAGGCATACATCCAAAATACTACCACGATGCTGTAGTTAAGTGTGCATGTGGAAATACTTTTACAACTGGTTCCACAAAAAAAGAACTAAAAGTTGAAATATGCTCTAAATGCCACCCATTCTTCACAGGTAAACAGAAATTCATCGATTCCGGCGGAAGAGTTGATAAATTCAATAAGAGATTTGGAATTAAATAAACATTAAGGCTTAGGAAAACCTAAGCCTTTTTAATATTTTTTTCAATATCGCTTACTATCGGCCTAAAAAGCATCATGACTAAATAACTAAATATGCTAAATATACATAAAATCAATTGAGATATGTATGCTAGTGCAAATACTGCTATTATAAAAAGTGCTATAACAGAAATTGTTACATAAAACCTTTTAACTCCATAGTAAAAAGCACATTTCAATAAATCCTTTATGCTAAAATAAAATCTAGATAAAATAGGCAGTGAAACTAAAGCTAAGGCATTAAAGAGCACTCCTATTGTTATAATCACAGGTCTTATATATACACCGATTGCAAGCTGTGAATAGAATGATAAATTTATATAGATTAGAAAATCAAAAGTCATCTGCAATCCCCATATTATAAAACTCTGTTTAAAATTTATCTTATAATATTTAAAATAATCTTTTGTAACATTTAAATCATTTTCTCTTATGAATTTACCCATGGTACTGTAACACGCAGCAAGAGCTGGTCCAATAAATAATGATAGCAAATATAAAATTAAAGCTGTATCTTTAAATGATTGTAATGGGTCATCTGTCATAAGCGTAAGTATCACATAAAGTACAAAAGGCAAAATGCAAACTATAACATATAAATTGCACATCACAAACCAAAAGACTATATTTGTAATAGTATAAAGTGGTCCCTCACCAAATTCCCTTTTCTTTGCCATATATCCTCCTAAATTAAATAAAAGTTACCCTTATATTATAGCGTTTTAACCTACTTCAAGGATAGGTATTTGAAAAATTTATTATCCTCATTATATGATATGCTAAAACGCTAAACTTGGTAACTTTTAAATATTATCTCACTCTTCTTGCTCCACTAAAATCGCTGTAAACATGCACTGGCTCTACGCTCACATCTTTACCAGTGTAAGGTGCATCAACCATCATACCATTACCAACATATATCGCAACATGATGAGCTGGATATCCATAAAATATTAAATCACCACGCTGCATTTCATTTTCCGGTATAGCTACTCCTACACATTGTTGCATCTCAGCGGTCCTTGGAAGTATCATACCTAAAACTTGCCGATAGCAATATACCACAAGTCCAGAACAATCAAACCCATCAGGTGATGTACCTCCCCAGACATAAGGAGTTTTATTCACAAAAGATAGTGCTAAAGAAACAGGATCTGGATCACTTCCTCTGTTAGGTGTATAATCAATATTATATTTGCTAAGATCAATGACCAATTGAGATTCAGTGATTAGATTAGAATTAGCTTTCTTTTTATTCTCAAGATCGTCGATGTTTTTTTGCTGCTGCTCCTTGTATGTATTTAATTCACCGACCTTTATCTCATTTGCAGTCTTTAAATCTTCTTGTTCTTTTAACACACTTTGAAGCTCGCTAACTTTATCATTATAGTTTTGTTCTGTTTTTTCACAATTTTCAACCAATAATTGATCAGTGCTCATAGCTTTTCTTATATAACTAAGCCTTTGTATAAAATCTTCAAGACCTTTTGATTTCATCAATCCTTCTATATAGTTATTGCTGCCATACTTATATAATTCCTCTGCCCTTTCTTTAAATGCTTCTTGTGCGTCTAGAGTAGCTTTGTGAGCTTTTTCAACTATAATTTGTTTCTTATCAATTTCGATATTTAAATCATGAATTTTTGTTTC
>WQUF01000288.1 GCA_009785875.1 Oscillospiraceae bacterium
CCTCTATAAGCTTTCGTAGCATACATCGCTGCTAAAAACGCTCCTCCAAATATTGCAAAACTAAATCCAGTAAGTTTTAACCTCTCATCCTCTTCGAGCCAGTTAGGAAGCGCATACGCCACAGAAAAGATGAATATGTACAGCCATCTATCAATAACATAAGTAAAACCATTAAAAAAGCTATATACACGAGGAAACATATAGAGTATAAAGAAAAACAATACAAAGAAAGTCTTTCTCCTCGTTTCTGATGACACCTTTGTTATTTTTAGAAGCACAAATATCATGATTATAATTATAAATGGAAACGCTAAAACATCTCTATTATTAAACAATCTTTCAGGAAGGGTCTTATAAAAATCGGAAGTAAAGAATAAGCTTACATTCCAAGTTTGAGCAAACCTGTCCGAATTAAAAAAAGCGTAGATTGTTGGAAGAAAAAATATACTTGCAATACACATGGATAAAGCAGCATATATAAAATATTTATAGCAGCTTTTTAAAATGCTTACTATCCAGTCTTTTATATTTTTGCCCTTTGCTTCCACTAAGAAAAATACCATATACGCAAAGTATAGACAAACGCTCATAAATCCAAAGTAAAAACTGTTACCAACTGTCAAAGCAGCACCAAGGACGAGTACAAATGGTTTCTTTTTCCTTTGATAAATTCTAAATCCTAATATTGTCAGAGGAACCCAAGGAAAAGCTTCAGTAAAGAAATCAAATGATACACAATATCTAGCAAACATAAGGCTTGCCCCATAAATGATTGCGCCAATTAAAGCATTTATGGTCTTTCTACCTTCATATTTTAGGAGTGCAAATAGAAAGAACATGGATAAAAATTGTTTAATTAAGCTTATTATCATCTTTGCATAAAGGGCTTCTTGAAAATTCCAGTTGTGGGCTGAAATTAACCTGGGTATCAGCATCAAATAAAAGAATGGGCTAGTTGTATAATAATAACTAAATTCGCCGAATACATTGCCACCTAATCCATAGCTAAAAGACCAAAAAGGCTGACCTTTGGCAAAGGCATTTTGTAAAAAAGCAAAAAACTGCATAAATTGCGAAAAACTATCTGTATCATAAAGTATAAACATTGACCCTTCAAAAACGAATACTTTATGGCATATGAGTGTCACAGCTATCAGCACAATAATACTTAAAATCCAAGCATAAATTTTTCTATGCTTCTCTGGCAAGAAATTAAATAATTTAAATTTCTTTTTCTTATTTAAATCTTTTTGCTCTTTATCAGCTACATTCAAAGGTATGTCCTTTTCTTCTTCTTTATTAATGATATCATTATTACTTGCTTCGCTCATTTTAAACTCCATCTATATTATATTTGTTACATTTTACATTATACAACAAAATAAGAGCGTTGGTAATAGCTTTTTTTATTTCATCAATTAAATAATTGCTGATATTAAGTATTATGTTACTTTTCATTAAGGATTCCAGATTTTTAACACAAAAGTGATACTAATACCAAACATTGAAATCATAGCAGCTGCAACTAATGCCACAACCCACCTAATAGTTGTAATTGAAGTTTCAGTTATTTTATCGGTAATCTTATTGACTTTAATATCCGTTTCTTTTATCGTTGCTTGAAGGAGGTCACTTGTTTCTTCTAATTTAACATCTATGGATTTTATAGTTGCTTGAAGTAAATCACTTGTTTCCTTTAATTTAGCATCCCATGAATCATTTACTTTATCAATCTTGGCATCTATTTTATCATTTACTCTATCAAACTTAGCATCTATTTTATCAATCATTCTATCAAACTTAGCATCCATATCTTTTAAAGTTGCTTGAACAAAATCTTTTGTCTCATCCAATTTAGTATCCATTTTTTCATTTAATTTATTTAATTTAGCATCCATTTTAACATCATTATCCGCAATTTGTTTTGAAAGTCTTTCTTCTGATTCTTTCCTATCATCAAGCAGTGCTTTCCTAAAATCTGAAATATTAGTGGCTATTCTAACTTCAGAATCTTTACGTTCAGATTCAACAGTATCTAAATATTTTTCTAAAATTTTATCGTTATCCATACTTACATCCTCATTTTTTTCTATTTCAGTTGTTTCATCATCAAATTTGATTTTCGTCTCGCTAAATTTAAGTTTATCATCAGTAAACAGTTTTTCTGTTACAATCTCTTTATCTTTTAAATTCCAAATTTCATTTAAAAGAGTACCTTTATTCACTGTTATTAAATTTTCAGGCTTATATAAAAGAGATTCATCATTTAGATCTTTTTCGTTGATCTTTACATTCATATTGTACACTCTCCAGCAAAAAATAAACACTTATTAGTTTTAAAAAAATTCATCACTTTTCTTTATTAAGATTATTGCCCCAAAAATACAGACTTAAACCTATTATTATAAAATTTTCCCATATTTTTTAATAAACTGAAAAATTAATGCCTTGATAAAGTTCTAAGTTTTTGTAATGGAGTGTAAATTTATTACTATATGTATAATATGCATATAACCCTTAAATAGTTACAATAATATTCATAAAATAATATCATTAATTCTTTTTTTGGTGTTAACTTTTTGAATAATTTACATTAATAAATTTATTTTTCTATTGATTGATTGATTATTTTGCTCAATTTAACATATACTATAAATAAAAAAGGCATTTAAAGGGGAAGCTGAACGACTTGGTTTGAAAGATGAGCAGGATGTCGTTGCTCTTGTGGACGAAGTACGTAAAGAAATGTGGGAGGAACATTATGCGAATAATGTGATATAGCATGGATAATAAAAAGTTAATAAAGAAAGCACTGCGTTTACAATCTTTAATGAAATTATATACTAAATTTAAACCCACAAAGGTAGGTAAAGAGCGAATTATAGACACTTCTTCTGGTAAAGTGAGAGTACTAGAATATGGTTTCGATTCACCTGAAATAAAACCGCTCTTTGTAGATATGCATGGTGGAGGTTTTGTGCTTGGCTCTGCAGATATGGACGAACCAATGTGCCTTTATTTTAGAGAACAGACTGGTGCTAAAATAATCAGCATCGATTATCCAAAAGCACCGAAAAATCCATATCCTATTGCCATTAATGCCATTTATGATGTAATAAAGCATTATATCCACAATGCTGAGAAGTATAAAATAAATTCTAACAGCATCGGCATTGGTGGACACAGTGCTGGAGGTAATTTGGCAGCTGTAATATGCATTATGGCAAAAGAAAAAGGTGATTTCTCATTCAAATACGCAGTTTTGGATTATCCACCTTGCGATATGTCTATCAAATCATCTGATAAAAAATACCCAAAGGGAGCAGTCCCTGAAAAAATGGTGGAAATGTTTGATGCCTGTTATTTTAATAGTAACACTGAAACTGCAAAATCGCCTTATCTTTCACCTGTTTATGCGACCAATGAACGATTAAGGGGACTTCCACCCACCTTGCTTATAACAGCAGGACAAGATTCTCTTCATGATGAAGGTATAAGATACGGTGAATTATTAAAGACCGCAGGAGTTTCTGTAGAGTTTCACGATTTTTCTGAGTCAGCTCATGGTTTTACATATAATAAAACTCCTGATTCTAAAAAAGGTCAGGATATTATGGCAGAGTTTATTAAAAAGAATATGTGATAAAAAATGCTTTATTTTAAATGAATCCACTTAAAATAAAGCATTAAATTTAAATTTTTTCTTTCAAAAACCCTTCATAATTCTCCTTAGCCATCTCATATAAATTATTCCCCTTATTATCAATAGTCACGATAACAGGAAAATCTTCCACTAAAAGTTCCCTTATAGCCTCCGACTGAAGGTCTTCATAAGCAATAACCTTAGACCCCTTAACACACCCTGCTAAAAGTGCCCCTGCTCCTCCAATTGCTGTAAAATAGACAGCTCCATTTTTCTTCATGGACTCGATGACTTTTTCACTTCTATAGCCTTTCCCAATCATCCCTTTTAAGCCTAAATCCAAAAGATAAGGAGAATAATCATCCATTCTATAGCTAGTTGTAGGACCACATGACCCTATGATCTCACCAGGTTTTTCTGGAGTAGGTCCTGTATAATAAATTATCTTATCGCTTAAATCGATAGGTAATTCTTTATTTTCTTTTATAAGTTCTACAAGCCTTTTATGAGCGGCATCCCTAGCAGTATATATTGTTCCACTTATTAAAACACTATCTCCTGCTTTTAATTCATCACATTTTTCTTTTGTTAATGGAGTTGTAATCTTCATAGTACTACCTCTCTATGCCTTGCAGCATGGCAATTTATATTAACCGCTACAGGAAGCCCAGCGATATGAGTCGCCATATATTCTATATTAACAGCAAGAGATGTGGTTTTTCCTCCAAATCCTTGTGGTCCTATTCCGAGTTTATTGATTTCTTCTAAAAGCTCTTCTTCTAAATTTCTATAATATTCATCTTTATTTCTCACATCAATAGACCTTAGAGCAGCCTTTTTAGCTAAGTGTGCACAAAAATCAAAATTTCCTCCTATTCCTACGCCGACTATTATAGGTGGGCATGGATTAGGTCCAGCTTCTTTAACAGTTTCAATAACGAATTTTTTAACCCCTAGAATCCCATCAGAAGGCTTTAACATCTTTAGCGTGCTCATATTCTCAGATCCAAACCCCTTTGGTGCGACTACAATTTTAAGTTTATCTCCTAAAGTTACATCATATTTAATGAAGGCAGGAGTATTATCCCCAGTGTTTATCCTATTTAATGGATCTTTAACTACAGATTTTCTTAAATATCCATCTTTATAACCTCTTCTAACCCCTTCGTTAATCGCATCTTCTAAAAGACCACCCACAATATGCACATCTTGCCCAATCTCCACAAATACACATGCGGCTCCAGTATCTTGACATATAGGCACCTTTTTTTCTTTTGCAATATCAGCATTTTTTATGATTTTATCTAAAATATCTTTTGCCATTGGAAATTCTTCTTCATCATGACAATTATTAAGGGCATTTTTCACATCATCATTTAAGAAATAATTGCTATCTATGGAAATATTTCTCACTTCATCAATTATTTTCTCTACGTGGATCTCTTTCATAGTGCTACTTTTTGCTTTTTCTATTCTTAAGTGCTTTTTCATATTTCTCCTTCTTCTTCTGCTTCTCCTCTTCTTTTTTCTTCTCCTCTTCTTTTAACTTTTCTTCTTCAATTCTCTTTCTTTCTGCTTCCTTTTCCTCTTCCTCCATTTTTCTTTTTTCCGCTTCTTCTTTATCTAATTCATCCTTATATCCTTCAATCATCTTTTCAAATTCCTTATGATTTAAATTAGTGACATATGCTTTTGTAGTCTTTATATCATAGACTTTACAAGTCGCATAAGATTTAAATCCTGAAACCAATGAATATTTTCCATCATCTAATTTTCTTACAATTAAGCACCACAATTTAAGAGTATTATCTTCGTTAAAAATTCCTTCAAGTATTACCCTCTTTCTGTAATTAGTAGTATGCTCCTCCTCAGTTAAAATAATATCTTCTAGATTTAAATCTATTAACTTATCTTGGTTATTCTCTCTAAACAATGCTAAATTTTGACTCTTAGTTCTTTTAACTAATATTTCTTTTTGATTTTCAATCTCTGCCTCAACCTTTGCTTGAATCTTTTCATCGTTTTTCTCTCTCAGTAAAATGTGCATGCAGGCTACATTTATACATGGATTACCACTTTTAGTTTCTGAAGCCGTAAGATCACCTTGGATAAAAAATATCGAATCATTTTTAACATTTTTGCGTATTTTACTCCATTGAGCATTTGGAACATTTACAATAAATAAGCTTTCAAGTGGACTTCTTAAAGATTTAGCAACTCTTTCGCTCATAGTACCCTTAAACAATAATTCAATGGATTCTTTTTTTGCCCTCGGCTCTTTTATCGGTGTACCTGTAATCTTTATACTTGTATTTGTATTCATAAAATTTCCCCCCTAAACAATTATTTTTATCTATTAATTTAATTATATTACCTTAGTTATATTTTATAAAGTTCAAAATGGCTATTTATACGCATCAGCGTATAAATAGCCATTTTGCGCCAGCCCCCTAAAAATTTATTTTTTCCTATTAGCTAAAGCAACAACCCTATTCATCTCATTATTGACGATCATATATCCTTCATCGACACCCATGCCAGGTTTTGCAAGGACTTGAGCTGCACCACAAGCAATGCCAATATTTGTGCAAACCTCAGCAGATCTATTGGTCTCATTGCAAGTTCCTCCGCAATACGCTCCTATACCTTTCTTTATACAATAGAGTATTGATTCTACTATATTGTTTATTCCTCCTAAATCCGGTGTTTTAATTTGAAGCATATGCCCAGCTCTATTGTCAGCAAAATACACTATATCATCGTAAGTATTGCACCATTCGTCAGCTACGATTTCTAGCTTAATTCCTCTTTCATCTACCATCTTCGTCAAATCACGAAGAGCAAGCATCTGCTTTTCCCTATCTTCCACATCAACAGGTCCCTCAACCCTTAATTTAAATGGCATTGCAGCATTTTCTAATTCTCCCATATAATCCACAATGGACTCATTATTATCAAATATCAATCCCAATGTACCATATAGGTCTATATGAAATATTGGATTATAATCGTCTCTGCTTCTCAAAGCAATGACCCTATCCCTGAGCCAGGCTACGTATTTTAAAAGCTCTTCTCCATGTCTACCTAATTTTTCAACATTATTTATCAAAGCATGAGGTAATACATCCGCTTCTTTTATTATCATTTTATCAGCGTTTATATACCTATCGTCACCAGACTGAGTAAATATTGGAACCCTTTTTATCTCTACACCAGTATTATATTCATTCTTAATAACTTCTGCCATTGTTATCTTATCTGCTTTTGAAACAGCATCTAAAATAGCCTGAGTTATACCGTATCTTATTGCTGTATGAAGCCTTTTACCATCTATATGCAGATTATCAAATTCTTCAGCCATTTCTTTAAATGTTGTAATATCTCTATTTATCAATTTTGGCTTTATATTTTCTTCAATAAAAGGAATAAAATCTTTAGCTAAAAACAGAGGATCTCTTCCACCAGCTCCTGAATATTGAACTGCAGCGCAATCTCCATAAGCTACACTTCCATCTTCTAATATTAGCATGATAGATATGCTCTCTCCAGGCATTCTAATCCTTGTAAACCCTTCTGTTACAGGCTCTCCTATATAATTAAATCCATCGTTTTTAGCACCTTTTTTTATTGCTCTTTGATCGTCAAAATAAAACCCAGTCCTACCAGCAGAACAAACTAAATCCACTATCTTCATATTTTACCTCCATTCATTATCTTAATGTTCTCCAACTAATATACCTTTTGATACTGAAAAAATATCATCTACAGTCATGTCAAAATCTATACCTCTATGTTGCAGTTTAGCTCTCTTTTCAAGTTTCATCATATTAAAATCTATAAGATCCTTTGTGAATGGAACATTTCCAAGTTTCAAATATCTTACAGCTCCCTTATGATCCCTTGCTGGCATCATCTTCCCTGCATTGAACTTGCTCGGCGCAAATGGTATGTCTATGATTCCAATTTCAAAAGCCTTAACCACACCTTGAGCTAAATCTCCTTTTCCCACTTCGAATACTTTATCGATAATGCACTTAGTTTCAGCTTTTATTATTTCCATTTCCTCCAAGAGTTTTCTACCTGACGGCATCCTCTGTCCTTTTAATAGGTTAATAGCCATCTTTGTTGCGAGAAGTCCTTGAGCGTTAGCTTCTTTTCTTGGAATTCCAACTGCTTCTTCTGGAGTCTTTACGATAACTTTTGTAGCTCCTGAAAGCGCGGCTGCAACGGCTCCATAAGATATAAGAGCAAAAGCCTTAGCATCATTGTCAGGAAAACCACCCATCCACTGGTGCATAACTGTTGTAAGGTCAATACCATCATATCCATAATTTAATAAATATTCCTCACATTGTGTATCAAGTGCCCTGATTGATGCAATATCCTGTATTAAATTGCCGCATTGACCATATCCTACGGTAATATTTTTAACTCCCTGCTCGGCTGCAAGCAGTGCTTCGATAATTGCAACTGCATTAGAGGTACTTGGAGGTACTAAAGTTCCAGTTAAAGGTCCAAAAGGCTCTCTGTTTATTGTAATGCCACTTTGCTGGTAAAATCCCACTAATCTATCACAATATTGCCAGTTTAAAATCGAATTCTCTAAAGAGACGTTTTTTGCATAAGGTATATTGTAAGATATGCCTCCACCTTCATTAGAAGTCCACCCGGATGCGTGTATTATTTCAGCTAGAAGCCTGGCATCAGGTGTACCATGTCTTGCCTGGAGAGGCTTATTGACATTTTCATATACTGTTTTGCATCCGTCAATCCCATAATTTACAGCTGGGAAGCCATTTAAAAATGATCTGTTTGCTTTCTGGCTTTCTTCTATCCCTTTTTCACACTCGTGATATCTATTTTGTCTCGTATAGCTATCGATTGTAGTTGGTAACAGATCAGCTTCACCAAATCTATCGAGATAATTTAATAATTCTATATGCCTGTTTATCAATGCAACTCCAGCTCTAGGCTGAGTCAATGTTACTTTTGCAAGCTTCGCTTCTATCAATTTTTTAGGGAAATTTTTATGGTCCGGGACAGATTCAAGATATTTAATTGCTTCATCTATATTTACTTGTTTTCCTGTGGGCCATTGATTTAAGACTTCTTTTCTTTCGTTAAAAAAAACGTCCAAAGACCATTTTCTATTTTTAAGTTCCACCATAAACAATCCTTTCAATCCTTTAAATATTTCTTAAATTTCCTTTATATACCTTTTCATTATTCTAAGAGCTTTATCTCTATAATCTATGCTAAGAAGTCCCATGCTAGATAAAATATATTCTTTATCTAATAAATATTTTGGACTTTTAGGCTTTAAAATATGAAATTCCTTATCTTTATAGAGTCCGGCCTCTAAAATATCTTTAGGATTTCTACTGTGAATCATAACACCACCTGTAGCAATTAAATATTTTATCTCTGTTAAATCCTTACCATATTGATAATACACAGGACCTATGGGAGAATGTATCCATTCAAGATGTCCAACATGTCTTTCTATAGCCATTTCTGTAGCGCATTTTGCTATTGTCTCATCAAATCTTTCATCCTTATCATCTTTTGGCACCATCTTAATATTTTCATTTCTATATAAACATTCTTTTTCTATGTCAATAGTATCATCATTTAGATATTTTTTAATTTTTCTTTCTCCTGCTGCTAAAAAAAGCGAATGTGCTGAATATCTCATCCCCAAATCACCTTCAACAGTCCTTTTAGCAAAAGGTTCTTCCAATCCTCTCATCTCGATATCATTTGCAGGGTCTCCTTTTCCAACAGAATGGACATCTGTAGTTGCTCCTCCAATATCTATTATCATGAGACTACCGATCCCATCTTCTCTATCTGTTCCTTTGCTTAAAATTTCCGCAGCGTTTAAAACTGCAGCAGGAGTTGGCATTAAAATTCCATTTATATAGTTTTCAGCATTTTTCATACCTTTTGCTTCAATTATTTTTTCCATAAATGTCTTTCGAATTTCTTCTTTAGCAGGTTCAGCATTAAGCTGATTTAGTTTTGGCATGACATTTTCACACATTCTATAATATATGTTATTTTCTTTAAAAATATCCTCAATCTCGTCCTGACAAGTTTTATTTCCAGCTACAACGATTGGAATATTAAGCTTGTGTTTTGCTATCATCATTGCATTGTGCAAGATGCATTTTTTATTTCCTCCATCTGTCCCACCAGCTAAAAGGATTATATCGGTTTTATTATTTTTAATTTCCTCAATTTCTTTGTTAGTTACTTCAAAAGAATATACCTTTTGAACTTTTGCACCAGCCCCAAGAGCTGCTCTTTTAGCTGCTTCTGTTGTAAGTTCAGGTACAAGCCCTAGTGCTGCCATCTTAAGCCCTCCAGCAGCAGATGAACATGCCAGTTTTTTAACAATATTGACTTTATTCGCTATTAGTCTATGTTGCAACTTATTAAAAGCGTTTTCAAATCCAATCATTATGTCGGATTCCACAGTAGTTATATCTTTTGAAGTTGCTATTATTTCCTCATTTTTTATATCGACTAATGTTAATTTTGTAAAGGTCGATCCAAAGTCAATCAATAAATAACAGTCCATTAAATCACCTTCAACATTTAATTCCAAAGTCTTTATTCAAATTAATTATAGCCTCTTTAGCATCAGTTCCAGGTGGAAAAACCCTATTAAATCCCATATTTAAGAACCGTCTTTCAACATCTTTCCATTCTTGCCTTCCAACAACTATGTTTCCACCTATATACATGATAATATCAGTTAGTCCTGCTTCATCGCATTTTTGTCTAAATCCTATACAATCCATTTCACCATGACCATAAAGAGAAGATACCAGAATAGCTCTCGCATTGGTTTCAATAGCTGCATTTATAAAATCCTCTTGAGAAGACAATACTCCAATATTTACAACATCAAAACCAGCTTCAGTAAGAACATAATCCAGTATCTTATTCCCAACTGCATGACAATCAGCTCCAATGACCCCTAAAACTATCGTCTTATTTGAGTCCATAAAAAAACCTCCTACATATAATATATGGGAATCAATAACAAGAGTAGACATTTAAAGATAAATAATTAATAGTACAATATTATAATATACACATATTTTGTGTTTATGCAAGGTCATTGTTTCATTTAGTATAACCTAATTCTAACACAATCCGTCCAGATTTCATCCTTTTGGAAAAAAGTATTCCAATTTTTTTAAAAAACAATTCCAATTTTTCTTGTATATTTCTCCAAAGTTTTTACTGAGATTTTTATTATTTTTGAGTTTTGCATATAGTTCCCCCTCCCCATGACTAAGCCTTTAGTAAGGAGTCCGGCTTGGAGAAACAATTTTCCCCATATTCTATTGCCATTTTTAAAGTCT
>WQUF01000289.1 GCA_009785875.1 Oscillospiraceae bacterium
TCATCGTCAAAAGCTCTTTCCAGATTATACTGTAACATGTCATCACCTCCCTTTCTAATGCTTTCAAGTATCTCTTCTCTGTCTTCCTTAGGGAGGCGTGGTATCATTATATATTCTAGCCATCCGAAAAATTCTACCTGTTCATCTTTTTCCATTTCTTGAACTCGATCTAAGACCATTATTATTGATCGAATTATTTCTTCTTTTTTGCCCTTTTGATCTAATGCGAATATGTTGTCTAGTATTTTGTTTGTTGATAGTATGAATTCTTTATTACTGCGATTCAAATCTAGTAGCAAATATTCAAAGTCTATCACATTTTTACCAAATAACTCATATCCATTTAAATACTCTTTAAAGCTTCTTGCAACAGTCCATCTGTCTGCACCATTATATAGTATAATAGGAACCACTACTGGCAACTTGAAATCCTTTGTTTCACGCTCTTTCGTATCTGCATTTTTAAATTCACGCCTGAGCATTTCTGACATATACTGGTGCAACCTATAAAGTATCGTAAAATCAACTCTTGACTGCAGTTCTAGTAAGACATAGAAAATAATTTCTATTCCTTTTATCTTCAATCGATATATTATGTCCGTTTCCTTACCTCTGAAATCTTTTAAAATAAATGTATTATTCATCAGTATCAGGTCATCTTCATCAATTTCATTGACCCATGTTATACCAATGTACTTTCTAAGAAAGTGCATAAAGTTTTTTTTCTTAGAAAATAAGCTTTTATAACCATGATCATGTTCATTTTTTGGCGGTGTCTTATTGTCCATGAATATCATCCTCTTCAATAGGTTTTTATTATATTATGATTATAAAGCAAATTTGAATCTTTGTTAACTGTAATTTTCGTCTTTTTTAGTTTCCTCCTCATGAAATTATGCACAAGAGTTATAAAGAACCGTTTTACTATAATTTACTTATTTCCTCAATATTTTTTGATTTTAGATATTTTCCGCTCAAAGAACTGTACACTAATCTATTCATCTCCTATTCGACGAAGATAGACGGCGATTTTTATTTCGACACTACCAAAGCTTATATTTCAGTATTTTTCGAAACCAGGAGTCTCCCCCATTTATTCAATTGTGTATATTAAATAGCTAAGATTTCAGATAGTTTGCACTGATGATACTAAATTTAAAAATTCCATATCGTCTGGTCTATCGAAATAATTCCATCCACTCTTATCCATTTCAATTTTATCTATATCTATATAGCGAAAGTCTTTAAATAGGTCTACTCCATTTGAGAAATCAATGGCTTTCTTGTTAAGTATCTTTTCATAATATCTTCGAAGTTTTTCTTGATTTTCTAAATAATTGTCACCCACGAGTACCACTTCATCTCTACGATTTCTAGTAAATTTATCCAAGGTGTATTGAGGCAATAAATCGTCACCAATTTCAAATGTTATCTTATCAAATATAGTATCAACCTGACTAGAAGTAAGTCTCATAATCTTCCTCCAATAAAATCATTATTATTATTATATGAGGCAAGCGTAAAAAAGAGACTAAGTTTTCACATGATCATAAAATTTTTATTTTTCAAAAGTTCCTAATATGGAGGATGAGAAAAATCACAGTGATAATTCTCACATGAAAGAAGAGAAAAATCACTGTGATTAATTTTCTTAAAATTAAATAAATTTTCTTCTAGCCACTAATCACTAGCCACTACCTAATAACTATGATTAGCCAAGACTTCATTCTGAGTAGCAGTCCAAGTGACAGGAGTACCAGAACACTGTGCTAGTGTTTTCAAATGCTCAGTGATAACAGGTGTCCATGTTACAGAGCCTGCATTTGCTAAAATTTCTGCATCCAAATGTCGCAAGGTGCCACCAGTGCTGAGAATATAATAGCCATCAGAGGTATAAACTCTACCACCTATAGGGATAGTGATGTCACCATTAGTTTCAACTGTACCACCAGTAACAATTATTCCTTTATATAAATGGGCATTAGGAACAGTTTCAGCAGTTATTAAGTTATTCTGTACAATGCCAGAAAGGTCATTTTCTATGGCAATATCTACTGTTCCGGCAGTATTTGAATAAATATCAAAACTGTCTTTTGTAATTGATCCATTTGATGAAGTAAGTCTTACCAAGTTTCTTCCATCAGCAAATATCTTTGTAGCCATATTTACAATTGATATTGGTTGCAGAGGCATTGAAACAGTTGTGGTCTTGGAAACAAATAAAGTTTGTAATGATGCAGCTCCTCTAAGATCTAATGTACCTCCTTCTACTGTTATGGTATTTACAGTAGCAAGATGCGGAAAGACAGAAAAATCAATACCATTAAAGGACGTACTTGTGGTAATGCTTGTTAGATTTGTGAAGTAAGCAATGCCTGTATAGTCGCTGACATCAAATAATGCGGTATTTCTAGTATTTAAAACAGTTACAGCATTGCGTTCGCTTACAGTTAGCACACCATCTCCATTTGGATCAAGATTATCTGCCACCCACTGCCTAAAAACTGGATCCGGGAAATTAGTTTCATTTATAACTACGAGTGTCTGCAGTTCACCAATTAAGTCCTGACCATTTACACTTGCGTTATTGCCCCATTCTGTAGCTGCAGTGTTAAGTTCTCCCTGTGTACATACTTCCATATCCACATGAATACAATATTCTAAACCTGTTGCATTTGTGAGCATACTATTTAGTGTAACAGATTCTAAAACATTGGATGTGGTTGAATTAGGTCTAATCCCATTTGCCCAATATATCCAGCCGTCTGCATCAACAATCCAAAAATTGCCTAATTGTCTTGGACCTAAAGTCACTCCACCTACAACAGCTCCCCCAATTGCCCAGTCATGCATTGTGATTACATTTGTACCCATCGCCCAGCTTATGTAATCAGAAATAGCATCTGGGCCTGTATTATTTTGGGTTCTGATGTTGCCGCTTCTAATTGGAGTGCCTGTTGCATCATCCCACCCTGTTACATTGTAAAGGCATTCTGGATGGATAGGGCTTTGAATGGTGTGGGGCTGCATTGGATAGTTTGCTTTTGCAGCGGTACCGAACACACTAACAGAGGTACTTCCATGCATAGGTTTTCCATAAATACCATCCTTAAGTTCGATGTTTTGTGTGCGGCAATAATCCACGCCATTTACAGTGTACCTAGAAAGATTTAAGTTAGCTGGTTTTTCATTCCATAGCATGTATTTTCCAATCTTAGGACCATAGTCCCATGTTTTAAATAGAATGGGATTTAGTAATGCATCTGTAACTAAAGCACTTTCACTAAACTCCAAATATTCTTTAAACTGAAGCCTAACAAAAGCAAAATCTATACTTTCATCCAGATTTGTTACAGACATTTGATTGTTAATGGTCTGACCAGGTCTCCAGTTAACAGGAGGTGTAAAAATATTTTCCAATGTAACTTTGATGTTTTGGTCGTCAGAAGTAAAAGTGTTGGATTTATGCTGTTCATTGTCTATTTGCTGTCCTGCGGTTTTTGTCGGTACAATTATGATTGAAACTATTATTGCAATCGTTATTATCATCAATAAACTTTTTTTGTGTTTTTTATTTTTCATAAGCTTATTTTCCCTTTCTATTATTCAATAAATTTTTATCTATCTTCGTTTATATGACATAATACTATATTATTTTCAATAAAAATTTTTTGATACTAAATTCTTCATTTAGCACTTATCTAAAAACCACCGATTGTCTTCTAAAAAAATCCTTACTATTTTATTTCTAATCCTGCAAATATATCTAGTGCCAACTCCTCCAGATTTTAGACTCGCACAATTTCTGATATCCATCACTTTATCTATTTCAAAATTTCGCCCATCTTCCCATATGATCTTCAATGGTTTAATTTCTCCTGATGTATTAAATTCAGCAATAATTTTCAAAAAAACCTTTTCCATAATCAAGCTCCTAATTAAAAATAAGATACAGGATGTATAACATGAGTTTCCGGGTTTAGTCCTGAGAGCTTATGGTTTAAACACATAGCCCTTAAAACTATGAAATAGCCAAATCTTTCCCTCAGGCTATCTACAGCTAAATCTAACTTTTCAAGACCTTCTCTTTTAATTTCGTTGGAAAAAATATCTAATTGGATATCTTCTTCTGAGATTAAATCCGTTCCTCTAACAGATAAATGCCTTATTCCTCTATCTTTCTTGTAAGATTCTTTATATAGCTTAAAAGATAATTCATATATTTCTCTCGATATGTTGCTAGGATTTTTAAGCTTTCCCTGCTTTGAATAGCTTTCGAAAGTACAATCTCTAACTTCAATTTGAACCGTTTTAGCTTTAAGATCAGCCTTTTTGAGCCTTTTTGCAACGCTTTCCCGTTTCCAAATATAGAGCTATTTGTTACATCAAGCCAGCATTCATCCAGTCCAAAACCTTCAACTTGATCTGTGTATTCATCATATATTTGCCTTGCCATTTCTGAAAACTTTAAATATCTTTCAAAATTTGGTTTTACGCTTACTAAATTCGGACACTTTTGTTTGGCTTGCCATATGACTTCACCTGTTTTTATGCCAAATTTCTTCGCTATGTTATTTTTGGATAAAACTATGCCATGCCTTTTCTCTACATCTCCACCAACTACCATAGGTAAATTGCGAATTTCAGGATTGTAAAGGCATTCAACACTAGCATAAAAATTATTCATGTCTATATGTAAAATAATCCTATCGCTCATAAAGCACCTCAATAAAGAATATATGTTCGGTAATAGTATATACAAAAAGTTAAGAAAATATTGCTAAAAATAAGATTCTAAAGCAAAAAAATATAAACATTTTTTTACAATTATTTATTTCTTTCGCATATTAAAGCAGCGATGCTTTAATATCCACTACACCGTAATAAAAATAGGCTCTTAAGTGAAAATTCAATAAGAGCCTTTATATTTATTAAAAATTAATTTGCAAGCTGGTTAAATTCTTTTATGAGTTTCATAGACATATCATCAGCTTTTATCAAGTTTATTGTATTTACAATATTTTCACACAAAATATTAAAAATAAATTCACCATGCTCCGCAGTTGCACAAGAATGATCTCCTGCAAAATGATGAGGATATTCCGAGTACCAGTTGAACCCGGAAAAAACACCAAGCTCTTGTAAATCTTTTAGTCTTTTCATGCTTACACTTTGAGATGGATCTTGATTCTCAATGCAAACGAGATCCGGACGTAAGTGCATTATTAGAGATGTTTCTAAAAAACCAGCGTGATAACCCATATCATTTACGTTGGTATGAGATTGTATGGTTTTAAGCTGCTCTTCTGTGATATTATGAACAAAACGAGTATATACTGCATATTTTCGGTTTAGACCAGGCATCTCTTGTGCAAAAAAGGGCAGAAAGTGTTCATTACCACCATGACCATTTAAAATTAGTATCTTTGTAAAGCCATTTCTATATATCTCATCGCACATTTCAAGTAGGGCATCCATAATCAGATGATGCGAAGCTGCTAGTGTACCCTTTACGTGTCTAGCTTCGGCTATCTGACCTAAAAAATAATATGGAAATACAACAGCAGGAGAAATTTCTGCGGCTCTCTTTGCTATTGCAGTTGAAATGTACATATCTGTTCCAAGTGGCAAATGGTAACCATGCTTTTCAATCACTCCAATAGGAAGTACGCAAATGCCTTCGCTTTTTTTTACCCAAAACTCAAAATCTTTGGCTGATAATTCTTCCCATAACATAACCTCAACTCCTTTAACCCTTTACCGAGCCTTCCATCATGCCCTTGATTATATGCTTTTGCAGAATCAGGAATATGATTACAATTGGAAGCATTGCCATAATCGTTGAAGTAAGTATAAGATCCCACTTCCTTAGAAACGAACCAACAAAATTTGCAACAGCTAGAGGTAACGTCTGTACTTTGTTCCCCGAACCAAGCACCAGCATAGGAAGCAAAAAGTCATTCCAAATCCATATACCATTTAGAATGATCACTGTCACAGTGATTGGCTTCAGTATAGGAAAGACAATCTTAAAAAACGTTGCAGAACGTGAGCATCCATCGATTGTAGCGGATTCTTCAACCTCCAGTGGCAAACCCTTTATGAAGCCGTGATACAAGAACACAGACATTGGAGTTCCAAACCCTAAATAGGCTAAAATAATTCCTGGATAATTTTGCAAAAGCCTAAAAGGAGTATTCATTAACCCCAGCTTGACCTCCACAAGATGAAACCATGAAACAAGTGGGAACATAACAACTTGGAATGGTATAACCATAGCAGCCACAAACACCATGAAAATAACTCCGGATAGCTTGGTCTTAGTTCGAACCAACACCCATGCTGCCATAGAAGCAATGAGAGCAAGGAGCAAGACAGAAACAACTGTTATGATTACTGACGAAATAAGCGATGATATATATCGAACATTAGGACTGGTAACTGTCTTCACTATATTGGAAAAAAACACCGACGGGTCAGTAGGCAACGATAGCGGATTATCTATGATCTTTAGCGATGGCTTGGACGCATTAATCAATATTATTACAAAAGGAATCATATAGATTAAAAACAAGAGCATCGCCAAAACTTCAAGCAAAATAGAATTATGACGCTTTTTCATTACAATTCCAGCTCCTTTCGCTTGTTATAGTAAACCTGAATAAGTGAAATAACAGCGATAACCACAAAGAACAAAACCGCTTTTGCCTGCCCTTGAGCAAGCCTCTTAAACGCAAATGCAGTATTGTAGATATTCAGTGCTAAAAACTCGTTTGTCTGAATCGCCTTACCCATGAACATACCGGAAGGTCCACCTGCAGTAAGTGAGTAGTTTACATCAAACTGCTTAAATGAATTTACAAGCGTCAGGAACATGGACACCGTAAATGCTGGAGCCACGAGAGGAAAGATGATATATCGGAGCCTTTGTCCATAGCTCGCTCCGTCTATTTCTGCAGCTTCGGTCAATGAATCGGATATGCTCTGGATACCTGCAATATAAATCATCATGATGTACCCAGCATATTGCCACGTAGCAACAATGACAATCGCAATCAAAGCCAGATACCTGTTTGTTAAAAATATGTTGTTATACAGCCACATAAAACCGGAAAGCTTTCCAAACGTCGGTAGAGCATTGGTGAATATAAATTGCCATATATAGCCAAGCACGATACCGCCGATTAAATTTGGAAGAAAGAAGGCCGAACGATAAAAATTAGTGAATTTAAGCTTGCTTGTAACTAAAAGCGCAAGAGCGAAGGCTAAGACATTCACCGCAATGATATTCAAAACAGCAAACGCCGTCGTAACTAAAAAAGCATTGAGAAATGTAACATCACCTGCTAAAGCCTTGAAGTTCTGAAGACCTACCCACTTGACCTCTGTGCCGGTTATGGCGTTCCAGTTTGTAAACGAATAATAAATGCCCATGAAAAATGGTATCACTATGACCATGCAGAACGCAAATACCACAGGCAATAAAAATGTGAAAAATACTAAATTATTACGAGATTTACCTTTTTTAGGCTTTACATTTACCATATTTCACCTCCGATTTTAAATATATAAGGATGGCTAATATGAAGCCACCCTTATATTTATTAATACAATGGTTTTAAATTTACGTACCTGGGTTAGGTGCTATATTGGCCACAGCATCCGTAAACAATTGAACAAACTTTGGTACATCGATTTGACCTGATGCCAGCTGTCCGAATATTGGACCTAATGTGTTCATTCCAAAACCATTAGGCATATCGTTTTGATGCCAAGCATAGATCTTTCCTGTTGAAGTCCAAGCCAAGAGTGCCTTGGAAAGCGGACCAGTTGGTTGCAGTGTTATGCTCTTAAATGCAGGAAGCATGCCAGCTTTATTTACCATATAATCCTGACCTTCTGGTGTTGAAACCATAGCAGCAAGGAATGCCTTCGCTTCATTAACACCAGGTGCTTTTGCGTTTACAATATACCAAGAAGGAGCACCAGCAAAAATACCATCTGTTGGAGTGTCAAGGAAAGCGTGAGGAACATAACCCATATCAAAATTTATGCCTAATTCCTTAAGGTTAGGGTCTATCCAGTTACCTTGATGGATAAATACTGTCTTTTGGTTAGCAAAATCACCGATTTGAGTGTCATAAGTACCAGCGGTAAGTGTGTTCTTATTGGAATATTGGAACAGCAGGTTGTAATAGTTAGCAAATGCAGTTAAACGATCTGTATCAACTTGCTTATTGAGCATCATGTCGATATACTTGCTGGAATCATTGTATGGCAATCCCAACGAAAGGTAATCATTAACACCATGCAAACCTGTAACCCATGTCATACCGGAGCCAGCAACCATAGAAACAACAGCATCAATTCCAAGAGCGGCTTTTTGACTGTCGATCTTTTCAAAAGCTGCCTTCATACCTGAGAAAGTGTCCATCGTTGCTGGATCAACACCTGCTTTATCTAAAAGAGCCTTGTTATAACCAAGACCCCAGCCTTCAATGGAAACCGGGAAGCCTACAACCTTGCTACCATCTTTATATGCAACGTCTGTGTCTGAAACCCATGGCTGATCCGAAAGATCTGTAACACGACCTGCGTTCTTGGCATCCGTATAGCCTGAGGTTCCCTCAATTACGAAAATTTCAGGTTCTGTTCCAGAGTTAAGCATTGCTGTAAGTGCTGGAGCGTATGGAGTCTCGCCGCCATAACTCTTAACATTTACTTTGACACCAGTTTTCTGCTCATATATTGCAGCATAGTCCTTTAAAGCTTGATCAATCTCGATCTTGTTGCTTACAAGCGTAATTTCCTTCACGCCTGCAGGTGCCTGTGTAGTCGCCGGAGCTTGCGTAGTTGCTGGTGCTTGCGTTGTAGTTGCCGGTGCTTGTGTAGTCGCCGGTGCTTGCGTCGTAGTTGTATTGCTACTAGCAGAATTACCACATCCTGCAAACGTTGCTGCAAGCATTGTTGTTGTTGCTAAGGCTAACATTAATTTTTTTAATTTCATTTACATACCTCCTCATTTTTTTTGCCAAAGACACCAGTGCATCCATTTTTTATATGAAAGAATGAATAACTTATATGCTGCTTGTCTATTGGCAATAGTACCATATAACACGTTCCATATTTCTTTACACATAAAAATGTTATCATACTTCAAAACATATGTCAATCGTTTTCCTAACAGGTCTAACTTATAAGAAGGCTCATTATCTTTATGAAATTTTTAATTTAGATAATTTAGATAAAGATTTAACTCTAAAATTTATATTTTAGAGTCAATTTGAAATAGCGTGATCATTTTGCTAATTCATTTAATTCTTTGATATATTTTTCCAACATACGAAAGGTCACATCACTCACATCTTCATCATCTGACTCAGCGTTTTGCCGAAGCATGTTGTAATCTAAAAGTACATAGCGAGGAGTATTATTTTTAAGAATTATTACCAAACCCTTTTCATCAACAAGATGGGCAACTTTAGAAAAGTTTTGATTGACCTCCGATATGGAAACAATATTTTCAATGTATACTTCCATAAAATCATCTCCTAAAATTATTATACTATAATTTTAATATATATACAAACTATAATTACACTTTTTATATCCTAAAAGGAGTGTTTCATATTTAGTTGACACTCTAAATTTTATAGTTATTTATAAACATTGATTTAACTAGATTTTATGGCTACTTTAAAAAGAAATGTGTCAACTAAATATGATCTTTTTCGAAACACACCTACTAAAAAAATAAAAAAATTAGACCCATCATTGACCACTCGTTCAATTTATGTTACAGTTGTATCATAAAATTTTAGAAATTCAAGAGGTGTGCCCATGGTTACAAAGAAAGCATTAGCTTTGTTATTTAGTGGCCGCAAAAACGGCAATTCTTCTATTATGATGAATGAATTATTAAAACCCATACGAGAAGTTTCCTATGTTGAACTCGTATGCGTCCCAAATCTTAACATCAAGCATTGCGTAGGCTGCTTTGGATGCAATAATGGTGAATTAAAATGCATTATTAAAGACGATCTTGATGCACTCAAAGGTAAGATCGCTGAGGCAGATTTGATTTTGCTCGTTTCTCCATGCTATATATTTGGCGCACCATCTTCAATGAAAACCATCCTTGATCGTTTAGCAGCATGGGGTCTTGATAAAATCGAAAATAAGCAAAAACCTAAAATCGGAATTTCAATCTCCTTTGCAGGAGCCCAAGGAGATTGGTGTTCCATGCAAAAGACCACAACAAGCTTATTTATGAAAGTATTTAATTGTGATGTGAAAGTGCAAAAACTGTATGAGAATATCGCTTTAAAAGGTGAAATTTTGCTGCATCCAGATATACTATCTGAAGGGAGACAGATAGGCGAATATTCCGCAAAAATGCTGCTAGGCGAAAATCCCTCTTTTCATTTTGAAAACGACGATGATAGACTTCATTGCCCAATATGCAAAAACGACAGCTTCCGCATCAAAAATAACATCTTTACATGCGTGGTCTGTGGTCATGAAAACAAGCGGACAACATTCGGTATGAAATCTAACGAAACCGTAAACAAATTTACACCTCAAAAAGTACAGGAGCATTCTGAATTTATCGGCAATAAAATTGTAAGCGGTTTTGCTAAAAGCGAGGAAATAAATAAACGTCTAAAAAATTATCTTGAAGATGGAATTGTTCCTACAGAGCCTTATATTGTGCAAAATTCAGAAAAGGAAATCGCTACCCAATGGGATGCAGAGGGTCTTGCAGAATTTACTCGTGTCGTTCCAAAAGGTTTCCAGAGATTTGTAAAAAAAGCTGTTGAGAAGAAAGCTGCCGAGCAAGGCATTACACTTATAACAAAGGATATATTTTTACAGATAAAAAAGTCTTCTGGAAACTAGGCGTGATTCAAATCAGTTGACACTCTTTAAGTTTATGATATCACTTAAAGTGTTGATTTCGTTAAGTTTTGTGAATATAATAAAACAAAATGTGTCA
>WQUF01000290.1 GCA_009785875.1 Oscillospiraceae bacterium
TGAATTATTTTTCATTATATTTAATCTATAGAAGAAGATACAATAATACTATAAGGAGGACATTTTAGTTATGAATTTAAATATATATCATACAAACGATATCCACAGCCATCTAGAAGAATTTGCAAAGATCGCTACAATAATTAAAAATCAAAAATCGAATGATGATTTATTAGTTGATGCAGGTGATTTTAACGACTTCATGAGGCTCGAAATAAATGGTACGAATGGTGAAGCTGGAATGCGTCTTCTCTCTGCATTAAACTATGATGGTCTTTCCATAGGAAACAATGAGGGATTTGCAGGAGTAGATGCCCTTAAGACTATGGCGAATACTGGTAATGTGCCGCTGCTTTCCTGCAACCTTTACTTAAAAAATTTAGATCCGATAAAAGGTGTTAAAAGAAGCAGAGTGATAACAAGAAATGGCATTAGAGTGCTTATAATAGGTGCGACTCCAATGTTTAATGAGTTTTTCGAATTGCTTGGTCTGCATTCTAATGATATAGTAAGTGAAATTAAAAAAGAGATGCTCGATAATACAGGCAAATATGATCTTTGCATTTTATTGAGCCATTTAGGCTATTGGAAGGACTGTGATTTAGCTGAAATGGATTTAGGGATCGATGTGATAATAGGTGGTCATTCTCATACTGAAATGGAACAGGCTGTTAAGATTAAGAATACTATAATACATCAATCGGGGAAACATGGTGAGTTATTAGGAAAATTGAGTTTATGCATAGAGGATGATAAGATCATTTCTTTTACAAGTGAAGATATAAAGACCGGAAGCGCAGCACAAGACGAAGAGATTTTGAATATAATAAAGGAACAGAAAGAAATCGCTGTAAAAAATTTTAGCGTGACTTTATTTAATATTCAAGAAACTTTATGGCACGATGTTATAATGGAAAACCCTTTAACAAACTTAATCTGTGATGCGTTTTATAAGTATTTTCCATGCGATTTTGCTATCATGAATAGTGGCATTTTTAATTGTGGAATAAAAGGGAATGTGACTAAAATTAAACTTCTGCAAGTAAGCCCTTCTCCCTTAAACCCGACTTATGTGACGATAAAGGGAGATAATATTTTAAAAGCATTGATTCAAACATTGGATGGGGATATTTGCTTGAATGGTGGAAGAGGAGCTGGTTTTAGAGGGAGATTTGTAGGAAGACTCCATGTTTCAAAGAATGTATTGATAATCGTGAGAGAGAATGATCTTGAAGTAACTATCGATGGTAAAGCTTTGGATTTAGAAAAGGAATACAATGTTGTAACAAGCGATTATTTGCAGAGAGGTACAGGATACAGCTCTTTGTTCAGCGATAAAAATGTATTATATGAGAAAGATTATATTAGGGATGTTCTTTTACTCGCTTTAAAAGATGAGGAACTTATTAAAGGGTGCTTTGAGAATCGTTTTTTTGCAGAGCAAGATAAAATCATTATTAAAAAGCTTAATAATCTAAGGCATAAGACTCTTAAAGAAAGGCTAGAGGGATTCGAAGGTGAGTATGTATTTGAAGAATGGGATACTGGTAAACCCGTTGGTAAAGAGGTATTGTGATGGCATACAAGAATAATTCTCACGGTGTCACCTCAAGATAAAATATCACATAAAGAAGGATGATATATTGATGAACCTGTAGTAGATAAAGAGGTTTTAGTATAGTTATGGAGGAGATTTTGTGAAAGCTATAGAATTATATGCTCATTTAGAAAAGGACTTTATTTTACAAGGATTGTGGGATGAATGGTCTAAATATATGGGTGATACTAAAGATTTTATTTGCACAAACTTTTTAAAAAGAAGCATGGGTCTTGTTTATGATTTTGCAGAAGATATCAATAAAGTGTATACTGCTGTATTCCCAGAAAAATCTGTCACTGATAAGATTTTAAATGATAATATTGAAAATGCTATGCTATTCGTTCATCATCCAAGCATTTGGCTGGGATCTGGAAATTGGAATGAAATTGATTTAGAAGTGCTTAAGGAATTTAAGAAGAGGAAGATTTCAGTGTATAACCTTACATGTTACTATAAATATGGTGAAGATGAAATAAAAGATGGAATGGTTGCATTAATAGCAGGAGGAGGGAATGATTTAAATTTTCTAAAAGAAATGCTGGAAAATGATATACATATTTTAGTAACAGGAATAACGTGTGAAGATGAGCATTCAAAAGAATCTCACGATTTTGCAAAAGAGAATAAGATTTCTCTGCTTGGAGGAACCCATTATAGCACAGAGAAATTTGCATGCATTAAAATGTGCGATTATTTTAAAAGATTGGGACTTACTTCAGAGTTTATCGAAGGGAAGCCTGTATTTTTTGATATGTAGAAAAAAATTTAATATTAAACTTAATTCTCAACATATATGTAGTATTTTTCAAGTAAGCAAAAAAAGCAGGTAAGCGGACCTGCCATTTTTTTGAATTAGTATGTGAGTCTATTATTTTAACCAAAGCACATTTTGATCTTGAGCGAAGTTATTAAGTCCATACAGAACCAGAATATTATCTATTTTATTCTCTTCAATTATATCCTTTACTGGCTTTTTATAATATCTTAAATCCACCAAATATATTTCACTATAGTTTTTGCATAAAAATGGCACAAAACAATTTGAAAATGAATCCCTTATGACCAGTATTTTTCCCCCCATAGAACCAGTCTTAATTGTAGAAAAGCCATTATTTCCACATAAGAATGATCCATAACCATCTCCCTTTTTAATAAAAGATGGGTCAAATATGCTGGTTTCGGTTCCATCTACTGTATAATCTACATTCTTTAAAGATTTATAGTTCCAGAATTCGATTGTATCAGGTTTAGTAAACCAAAGGCAGGATCTCGAATAAGTAGTGCCATAAAAACCATCGTAATCCTCCTTTGTAATAGCATTCATATCTATTGGTGTTAAAGAATTAGCTTTGCAATATTCTGTATAAGCTAAATACGCTCCTGTGCTTGTCCAGTGATGATCCGTCTTATAATAAAGCTGCTTATCACTATTATCTAAAAATACCTGGCTTATATCTATGAAATTAATATTAGAATTTAGATTAGCTTTTAAATTTGATATGGCTTCTTTGTCCTCATATTTTTGAGCATCATATGGGAGCTTATCTTGCAGTATATATCCTGTGGAAGGCACCAATATCATGTCCATTTTATAGCCATTATTCTTAGCAAAATTATTGATATATTTCATGTTATTTTGAACTAAAGAATCTGCATCCTTAGCTTGCTTTTCTATTAGGTATCCATCTGCACATTTATAGATATCATTTGAGCCATTTCTGCCGATTATTAGATTATAATAAGCATTAACCCCTAAGCTAAAATTTCTGAAAGCAAAATGATCGCATAGATAATTTTCAAAATCGCTTCCAAATTTTCCATTTACTAAGTTTTGAAAACTGATCCCTGGAAAAGTCGATAGATATCTCTTTTCTAATTTTGAGTAAGGATCTTGATGCATAAACAATGTAAAAAGCGGCAATAAGATTATAATGCAAAAAAACAATGCAATAATTAATTTATCCCCTAATATAGTTCTTTTTCGAGTTCTGTGATCTATGTTTAAATTTATATTGTTAGTATTCAAATCTAATTTCTCCTAAAAACGAAAGTATAAAAATGGGCTATAACTTTGGCTCACCATGGAAGCAGTGCAGAATATCAATAATGCTAAAAAAACTGGCAGTTCTCCTCTTGATAATACACCATTATCTTTATATTTTAAATATACATTCTTAGCTATTGGAAGTGAAGCAAATATACCTATTATGATGAGCGGTATAAATCCAATGATTGTACTAAAAGAATAATTGCTCATCAATCCATTTGAAAAATTGAACATAGACGATAGATATCCTGTCATGTCGTGAAAATTTTCAAAGGAAAATATTACCCATCCTATTAATATTAAAAATACAGCATAAAAGTGCTTTATAAAATTGGGAAGTTTATTTAAAAGCTTCAATAAAAATAGCTTTTCTAGGGATAGAATAAAGAAAAAATAAAGTCCCCAACAAACATAGTTCCAGCTCGCTCCGTGCCAAAGTCCAGTTAAAAACCACACTATGAATATATTTAAGAATTGCCTTAAAAGACCTTTTCTGTTTCCTCCAAGAGGTATATAAACATAGTCTCTAAACCATGAACTAAGGGATATATGCCATCTGCGCCAAAAATCAGTGATGCTCTTTGATATGTAAGGATAATTAAAGTTTTTTAGAAACTCAAATCCCAACATATTGCCGAGACCACATGCCATGTCTGAATAACCTGAAAAATCAAAATAAATCTGCAATGAAAAAGCAATTATTCCTATCCAACTTGCTAAGATACCATTTTCATTTGGGGATACTTTTAAGCTTTCCCATAAAAGTCCCATCTGATTTGCGATGAGTACCTTTTTAGATAGTCCGATTATAAATAATCTTATGCCTTTTGCTACTTTGGGCATGGACAAGATTCTATTTTTAAATTGCTCGGCAACATCAACATATCTTATGATTGGGCCTGCTATAAGTTGAGGAAATAATGTCTTATATGACCCAAAATTTATCAGGCTTTTTTCTGCTGGGACCTCCTGTTTATACACATCTACACAATAAGATAAAGCTTGAAATGTATAAAAGGAAATGCCTAGAGGAAGAGGTATTTTTGGCACACTTATAAAGCTAAAAGCAGGTATGAGCTTTACAATTCCTACTAAAAAGCCAGCATATTTAAAAAAGCAAAGCAATAAAATATTTACACAGAGTATTATGATTAAATAAACCTTTGCTCTTTTTTTATTATTAGAATTTTTTTGAATGAGGAGGCCAAAAATAAAGTCAATTATTATATTGAAGACCATTAAAAGTATGAAAATAGGCTCTCCCCATCCATAAAATGCAAGGCTTGCTATGAGCAAAAATAAATTTCTATATCGTCTGCCTAGTAAATAATAAATGATGAGCACCACTGGTAAATAAAAAAACATGAATAAGATGCTAGAAAAAACCATTATATTAACTCCTAGATTTATTTAAAGTTTGAATTATAAATATCTATAAGCTCAGGAGCATTAGGGGAAACTATGATAGAAACGTAATTCCCTTTTGTCTCAACACTGGATTTCATGATTATTGCATATTGCTCCGGAGAATAACTTTTCGCTTCTTCTGCCTTATTATCAAGCCTAGTTTGGAGTCTCTTTTCAATTTCAGATACCTTGGAACTATCCTTTACCTCAATTAAAACAACTTCATCAGCGAGAGTACCTTCTACAGCAATTTTAAATACATATTGCTTTAAATCATCTGTGTTAATTCCGTATAAATTCTCTATATCATCTTTTGAAACACTCACCATTAGAGGTAAAACGCCTGCTTTATCTATTTTGGCATAAGTATCATTTAAATCTGCTCCCTTTGCTTTGTTGCAGGAAGATATCGCAAAAATTAAAAAAAGTGCAAGAAAAATTTTAAAGAATTTCATTATAACCTCCGTCTTATCTATTGTATAATTATGATCCTATTATATGTGTTCGTAAATAATTTATCCAAAGTTCCAGAGCTTCAGGTCTCATGTGGCATGTCCCATCAAATGAGTATTCATCAGGTAAATATCCTTCGCTGTCTACTACTGCTGATCCTACATTAAGAAAGTAATAACCATTTTTATCTGCCATTTTTTTATAAGCTGCATTTAAAGCATTCACATTAGCTCTAGTTAAGTATGGGTTATCTTTGTTTGGGTTTGATTCTTCAAAACGTGTTATTGGAGTGACTGATTCTATAATAATATCTAAACCGGGTTTTTTAGCGAGGATTAGATTAATAAACTCCTGATAATTTTTGACGACTGTATCTGTATCTAAGTAGATATCATTTAAGCCAAGGAGGATATAAACTTTTTTTACATCCATTTGAGCTATATTGTCTTCAACAGGTATTTTCTCACCTTTATAAACTGGAAGGCAATTTCCTTGCAGCGCATTATACGAACCAAAATCTAGAGCAGTGAGATATTCTGCTTTTCCAAAATAATCGATACCAAGGGTATCTTTTGCATAAGCTACATAATTTCGAAGACCTTGAGAAACAGAATCCCCGACAAAAACAGCATCATCAAAATATTCTGGAGGAACAGGCTTTGCAGTCTCTATAATTTTTTTTGTTGACTCGGCCAAAGTAGTGTTAACGGTTGTACTAACAGTTGTGTTAACTACAGTTGTATTAGTTTTATCCGTGGTTTGGGTGCTGGGTTTTGAAGATATTTGCGTGGATGATGTAGTATTCGACGTAGCATCATTTACAGAGGAAACGGAAGCATCTTTCTGTCTGCACGTTGTCAAGAAAAAACAGCAAAGAACAACAAAAACAATTAAAGTAAATTTTTTATGCGATTTCATCCTCATTGAACATCCTCTTTCATTAATACCAAGCTTTAGCTTCTTAATAATATAATCTTATATATAGTGTATACACTTTATATAAAACTTATCAAGATCTTTTTACTATTTTATGTGAATAATGTCTCAAATTTTTTAACTGTTAAAATTGTATTAAATTAATATGGAAAAATAAGGAAATTTAGTAAATCCACTATTAAAGATGCAATTATCGCAGAGCTTAAGAAACGCCTTGGAGAGGACAAATAATGGTGATGTAAATAGTGCAAGGTATTTCAAACCTTGCACAGTTTCAATATGTAGGGTGCTTCAAAAATGATCATATTTAGTTGACCATTTCTTTTTATAATAACCAAAAATCTAATGAAATCAATGTTTTTAAGTGAGATCATAAAACATGGTGTGTCAACTAAATATGAAACACTCCTTATTTTATTTGACAACTTTCACAATAGTAAATGCTTCCCCCCATATAATTTTCTTTTTTAATGTGACCTATATTGCAATTAGGGCATAGTGAAAACACTGTATTTTTACTAAGTTTAGTAGCATATCCACCGAAGCTCCCAAATAAGTCCTTTTCGGTATCTCGTCCACCTGCATTTACCATTTCAGAAAGAGTTGTTTTGATGCTTTGAAAAATATCTTGCATCTGCTGTTCTGTCAAAGTATTGATCTTCTTCTTTGGATGGATTTTAGCGTTGAGGAGGATATCTTGCAACACACCATTCCCAATGCCAGGGAACCTTTGTTCAGTAGCTAAAAAAGCCTTTGCACTCATCTTTAAGGTTTTTTCATTGATAAAACTTTTAAAATATTCATAGGTAAACTTTTGAGACAGTGGAGAAACGCTTTTCTTTGCAGCTATGTAATAAAGATTATCTTCGATTTCGTCTTGTTTTCCGCACCAAATGCCAGCATACATTGTAACCGTTGCAGCGAAGACTGAACCATCATCAAATAATAAATATAACTGATGTTTAACAGGCTTTTTGTCATCTTTTTTATAGAATCGCAGATTAATACCATCGTTAAAATTGAGAACTACATCATCGATTTTGATCTCGAGGCGGCCACCAAATGAATAAGCTTCTTCTATAGTCTTGCCTATGAGTTTTTCTCGGTATGAGCTCGGCTCGCTAGAATACCACACTAGCTTATGTGGTGAGTAATTTGCCACTGCATCTTTGATTTTCTTGCCTGGAATTGTTTCATTTAATTGTTTTGCTAGCACATTAACCTCAGGAAATTCGAGCATTCATTCACCTTCAAACCATTAATAAATTTTGGAACCATATATATAGTATAACATATAATGGATATAAATGGATCTATGATAAAAAATGTAAAAGCTTTTTCAAGCTAAATCCTCCCCTTTTAAAAGCAATAACCAATTGTTATAATTATTTATATACTATATTGACGAAGGGGTAATTATGAATTATTTTGAAGCGATGGATTTTATAAAATCAAAATATAAATTTGGGTCTAATTATGGACTTAAGAGGATGGAAACTGTTCTAGTAAAGTTAGGCAATCCTGAAAAAAATGCAAAAGCAATACACATTGCAGGTACCAATGGGAAAGGCAGTGTAGCATCAGGAATATCTAAAATTTTAGAAGAATCAGGATATAGAGTTGGGCTATATATTTCCCCATTTATTGAAGTATTTGAGGAGAGGATTTCTATAAATGGAGAAAACATAAGTAAAGAAGATTTAGCTTTGTATATGAGCAAAATAAAAGGGTCAATTGAAGAAGCAGAGAGGGATTTAGGGGAATCTTTAACTGAGTTTGAAGTGATAACTATTCTGATGTTCTTATATTTTAGTGAAAAAAATGTGGATTATGCTGTTTTAGAGACGGGACTTGGCGGAAGGCTCGATGCTACAAATGTGGTTGAGCCAATTTTAAGTGCAATTACTTCAATAAGCTTTGACCATATGGAAATATTAGGTGATACATTAGCTAAGATTGCTTTTGAAAAGGCTGGTATAATTAAGCAAAATGTGCCTGTAGTGCTGTTTCCACAGGAAGAAGAAGCTTACGAGATGATTAAACATTGTGCTAAGGAAAAGAATTCAAAGCTTTATTATTTTGATAAAACTTGTGTTAAAAGTTCTACTTCATATAAAAATAAGCCATATCAAGACATCGTCATTGAGACTAAAAGGGATATATATAGTGTTAGATTTTCGCTTATTGGAGAACACCAAAAATATAATTGTGCAATGATAATACATATTTGTGAAGCACTTATGGATTTAGGAATAAATTTGAAAAAGGATACCATATATAGAGCTCTTTTAAAAGTGGTATGGATTGGAAGGCTTGAAATAATTCACGAAAATCCATTAGTTGTTTTAGACGGTGCTCACAATGATGATGGCATGAGAAACTTGGTGAAGAGCATCGATGAATATTTTTCATTTGAGAGACTTTTTTTAGTATTTGGAATGTTAAAGGATAAAAACATCGAAGTTAAGGAAGTTTTATCAAGAGCACACAAAGTCTTTACTACTGAAATCAATATACAAAGGACTCTTAAAGCTGATGAGCTTTATAAAAGATGCAGGGAAGTTAAAGTGCTCGTCAATTGTGAAAATGATCCCATTGTTGCAATTTTAAAAGCTGTTAAAGAGGCGAATAAAGAAGATATGATCCTTGTGTGCGGATCGTTGTATTTAATTGGAGAAGTTAGGGGAGAAATAATGAAGAAATTAAAGGAATTATAAATTTTGAAGTTAATTTATAGTAATTTTTTGAATTAAAATTAAATTATTAAAATACTGCTATATGAATTTTAGCAGTATTTTACATCTTGTATACTAGTTATATTTTTATGAACAATTATATTAAAATTTATTGACTATAAACAAGAATAAATATATAATTGTCATACAAATAAAAACCAGGGGTAATAAAATGAAAAAAAGAAGATTATTGGCAAGCTTAGTTGCTATACCAGTTTTAAGCTTAGCATTACTGACAAATTCGATAACGGTTCCAGCACAATCTAAGGTAACCTATACTATTTTGAAACCAGCAGTTCAAACAACTACACCTCAAGCAACTTCATCTCAAGCAAAAGTGGTCTCTACTTCAATAAGTTATGAACAAAGGGTGATTCAGCTGTGTAATGCACAGAGAGCTAGATATGGATTATCAGCTTTAAGCCAGGATAATATTTTAACGCAATTATGCAGAATGAAATCTCAAGATATGGCTTACAGGAATTATTTTGGTCATACTTCTCCAGTCTATGGAAGTGCTTTCACAATGATGAAAACGTATGGAGTTAAATTTGTAGCTGCAGGTGAGAATATTGCTGAAGGTCAAAAAACTCCGGATGCTGTTGTAACAAGCTGGATGAATTCAGCTGGACACAGAGCTAACATTTTAAATCAGCTTTATGTGGAGATCGGTGTTGGTTTAGCTACAGATAGATATGGTAGACTCGTTTGGACACAGATGTTTATAAAACCATAAGAACATAAGAAGATTTGTACTAATTAAATTTATTTTTTATATGAAAAACTATCGTATATTTTGATAGTTTTTTATTTTTAAGGTTTATATTTTTTACAATTAATGGAATAATAACTTTAAAAATAAAATAGGAGTAAATGGAATGTACTTAAAATTTATAAAAGGCTTTTTAATAATCGTATGCTTGCTGCTTAATTTAGTTTATTGCTATGGATCAAATGAAAGCCTCGAAACATATGAGCATTTAAAGAATTCTTTGGCAGATACATTAAAAGATAAAAAGTTCAATGATCAGGTTCGAGAAATATTCATGGATACATTCGAAGCTGTTTATAAAAACTATTACGATTACGAATGCACTAATATAGGACTTCCAAAGGTACAAGTTTATCTTAGGAATAATTTCATAGATCTTTTAAAGTATAATATAGAATATGTTAACGTTTGTGATAGAAATAGTGAACAGGGAAGATCATTTTTAGAAAAGATTGGCGCAGCTTATTATATGCCTGGGTTAAGATATATTTCTATAGTTCCTCCAGATAAAAATGATACAAAAGCATATAATGCTTATTTAGCAGCTGTCCTTCATGAAGTTACACATTCAAACCAAGAAAATATCGCATTTAGCCGAGATAGTTTTTTAGGTGTAATACTCACAGAAGGTGCTGCAACTTTTAATCAGAGATTTGCTGTTAAAGCTTCTTCTAATATTTTCTTATATGATTCTATAGAAAATCCTGAATCTGGTATGGCAGTATATACTAAAGTCCCTGATGAATTAGGATATTCTTTTTATGAAAATTTCTACTGTAAGCTTCAAATGTTAGTAGGATATGATGAAATGGTAAAACTGCAAAAGGGAGAAGGTATTCAGACTCTAATCACCTCTATAAACTCTAGATATGGTAATGGGACAGGTGAGAGAATTTTAAAGGACATGGAAAGTTCCTTTTTTATGCTTAAAGAGACAAAAGAAATTAGGAATACAAAAACTCGATTTGATGCTATTGTGAATTTAGAAAAAGATATACTAAAATGCATTGAAATCGATATAAATAATTTGAAAAACAAAGATGACACTGTTAAATATTTTAATGTATATAGAAATTATAAGAATAGATATTTATTTAGCTATATTAGATCTTCAAATCTAAAGGAGGATCATACAGAGGAAGTATTCAATATTAAAAACTTAGATGATATTATGGCGAAAAAGGTCATTGAATTTAAAGCGTTATCTGCTAATGTTGATCTTAAAATTATTAAATTGCTGCTCTTTTCTGATAGTTATAAAATAGATAAAGATTTACATATACCTTACAATTTAAAGACTTCAAAATTTACTCATGATTGTGATATTAAGGATAGCAATATAGTGTTATTTGATTCAGATGACAAATCTGCTTTAATATCCATAGGAAAAGATGGCGTAATTGAGATCAAAAGCAATGAAAAAGACTTCAATAAAAAAGATAATATTTTTAATTACATAACAATGAGAGAAAATTACATAAGGCTTCCTGATACAGGCGAAGTCAGGCTATCTTTACCATTTTTGGCTCGATAGCCTCTTTTTAGTATAAACAAAATTGTATCATCCTAAGCACTTCATAATAATCCTTTGAGAAAAAACTAAGTGAAGCTTGTGAAATTTTCTCCATACCTGGGTAAAAACTTTTTCTATAAGCAGTTGCAGGGTCATGAAAGGTTAATTCTATGTTAAATGATTCAGGAAGCTCTAAAAAACAATTAGTTACCTCCCCTAATAGAGAAGCAGTTACACCATCTCTAATCAGTCTTAAAGATAGCTCGGGATGGTTAGCTATTGTTGATCTGCCAAAATGTTTATTTGTGACCACAGTAGTTATATTTGGATTCGTATTTTGAGCAAACTTGCATATGCCTGCATCACCGCTTAAAAAAACCACAGGTACGCCTACATAAGATGCTGTGTAAGAGTTTATTAAATATTCGTTTGCTAAATCTCCATTTATCTTAAAAGATGAAAGGTCTAAACTATATGTATGGCTCAGGGGATTATCGCCAAAGGATGCGCCAGAGTGATATCCAATCATGATAGCAGCATCAAAACTTGAATCTATTTCTTGCATCATAGAAAAAGGATGACCGCTTGACCCACAAATCATCACAGCATTTTCAGGTAAAACGTTAAAATCTAGATTATAACAACCTGAGTGCCCAACTTTTATCAAGATTTCATTTGCACCTGCATTATTTGCGCCAATACATGCAGCGGCAACTTCTTTTGACATCTGATCTTTAAAGAAATTATACTCTGGGGTACCACGATGGCATTGATCCCAGTTTAATATTCCTATAATCCCTCCTATATCTGCACTGATATAAATCTTCATAAATTCCCTCCTAAAAAAATATCCAATCTATTTTATCATAATTATTAACCATAAAATAGAGATTAAGTCATTAATTTGGTGAGTTTTCTTTATTTTAGGAAAGTCAATAAAGATTTTAATTCTCGGTATTTTTTAATATTCAAGAGAATATATTATCTATAGAGGTGTATAACCCAACCCATAATAGAAGTGACAAGACTAAAGTAAATTTAAATGAACTTCACTTATTTTTAAAGTGGAGTTCTTTTTTTATTTAAATCTTCATAGATCTATTGTGAATAAGTATATGAATTTAAGCGTTGCAAAAGTATTGTGCAGAAAAGACGCTGCGACTCAGGATAAGATAATACTTGGTTTAAAAACCAACATAAACGATATAGAGAAAGAAGGGTTTGAATTAAAAGACCTGGGATTATATTGTAGCTAGGGTTTTAGCGAGAGGATAAAAAGAACCTGATTAGGTGAGGATTGAAGAGAGAACTGATATCGAACGGAAAACTAAATTGAATAGAAACGTTGGTGTTAGCCATTTTTTTAAAAATACAGAAAAAGGGCTTTTTTGTGATGAGGAGAAATTGTGAGAGGATTTTGGGTTTTTAATAAAGAGTAATTAATACTGCTAAATATAATGTTCGTTACTGATTAATAGGGGGTTTGAATAGCTTATTGTGTAGTACTTAATGGGGTGTAAAAATTTCAGGATTTTTCTATTTTTTTAGATAAAAAAACTCAGACTTTTAGCTGAGTTTTATAGTTACTTGTACCATCCTTCATAACTACGCATTTCATATTCATCTAAGCCAACTTCTTTTTTTGACTCCTCGAAACCTTGTTCATCTTATTATGCGAATATTCGCATAAAAAATAGAAGAACGACCTAAAGGTAATTTAGAACTGTGTTATAACTTAAATCCTTCTATACTAGTTATTGAATAAAATTGATTTTAATCAAAAATATATTTTATTTTTTTCATCGGTAATATCATCGAATTCCTTGTCGTGGCTGATGAGCAAAATTATTTTATTTTCTCTAATTTTTATTAAATATTCTTTAATGAAACAAATGCTCTGTTTATCGAGGGAATTAGAAGGCTCGTCCATTATTAATAAATCGCTATTTTTATTAAGAGTTCTAAATAAAGAAATCCTCTGCTTCTCCCCTCCTGATAATTTATTCGATGAAAGAATGTAATCCTCTTTAAATCTTTCAGTAGAAATTAATTCGCTTATATCTTCATTTTTAATTGGAAAAACACTATCAAAAGTTATATTGTTATTCAAGGTATCGTCAAAAATAAAAGCATCTTGGGTTGCATAAGAAATTAAATTATATCTTAAATTTCTTTTATTTAATGAGTTTATATCTATATCATTATATTGTATGCTGCCAAGACTTGGTGAATAAATTCCAATCAAAAGATCAATAAAAGTACTCTTGCCGCTCCCATTTTCTCCTTTTATTAAATAAATATTGTTTTTCTCAAATAAAAAGCTTTTATTTTCATCATATAAAATCTTATTAGCATAAGAAAAATTTAAATCTTTAATTTCAATTTTATCAATGTGATCTATAATTCTTTCAGAGTTTTCTTCCAAAGGGATTTCAGAAATCTCTCTTAACCTCTTAAAACATACCTTATAACTTTCGTAGGTTTTACTAAAATTTAAAAAGTAATCAACGCTAGAATAAGTGTAATTGAAATAATTATTTAAAATCGTAAGTCCACCAAAAGTGAGCTTCTTTGCTATAATTAAAAAACCACCGATCAATATTACTAAAATGTTAAATGCAGTATTAAAAGTAGTGGAAAAAGCAGAAATAACATATGAAAATTTAGTATAGCTCAAAAGATTATTCTTAGTATCCTCATATTTAGGATACAATCTCTTAATGAAGCTGTCCTGGATAGAATTAATCTTGATCTGCTTTAAATTCCTCACCTGTTCCATAAAACTAGAAAATATCTTATTGCTGGACTCTTTAAATTTTAAAATCCTAATGCTCAAACCTTTCCTGGTGGTTAAATATATAAAAGTGTTAATGATGAGAATTGTAACACATATGAACAAAAACCATATATTAGTAGTATAAATGATGTACAAACTAAAAAGCAAAATGAAAACATTTAAAACTAAATTTAAAATACTAGCTATATAAAACTGAGTCACTTCGCTGCAGTCGTTGCATATCCTCTGGTTTAGATATGTTAAATCCATATTAGATAGATATTTATACTCTGAATCTTGAATGTGCTCTACTATTAGTTTATTCAAATTAAATGTTATTTTCCACTGAAGTTTTGTGGTGATCATGGTGTTGAAAAAATTTATAAAGATTTTAACGAGTAAAACAACAGAAAGGATTATAACGTATTTATAGATTACATGATTATCTTTTAAATTCATAATATTATCGATAAACTGCCCAAATAAATATGGTGTGATGACTGTGCAAACAGAGATAATAACTGAAAACATAAAAACTATGAATAAGATGAACTTATTACTGAATATCTCTTTTTTAATTGAATCTTTTAAAATCATACGCTTAAAGGTAATTTGATAATGGTTTCTGGTCCTTCTTCAGTAATGAGTCTATTTAAGTTATAGTTACTTTCCTTCTGTCTTAAATAGTTTTGGTAATATAATCTTAAATAGTTTTTACAAGAATATATTCTATGGTCACACTGATTACCAAAACCATTTATAGGGAAATAAGGGCAGCCTCCCATGCATAGTGGTAAATACTCGCACTCTTTACATTTATCGTTATCACTCAAATTATAAGAAAGCCATTTATAATTCTCTTCATTTATGAAATTCATCTTATCATTAATATTTCCAACTATTTTATCTTCTACACATATATTATTCCAACACTTATATAAGTTTCCCATATGGTCAATTACAAAATAATTTAAGCTAACAGCACCACAGCTCATGACCCTTCTACTTGGATAAAATAAATATTTCATATCCCTTGTAACGTCATAAATCCTCTGGGATGCATAATTCTCTATTTCAGAGAATTCTTTAAATGAATAGCACGTATCACTAAACAAACATCCTTTAGTAATATCTGTTACTGGTGCAAAATATAGACCTATTTTATTCATTAGTCCTTGCTCTATGAATAAATAATCGATTAATTTATCGATCTCGTCAATGTTTTCTTTATCTATGTTGCTTCTTACATTAATATTTATGATGTCACAATTCTCTTTTATATTATTAATGATAGTGGTAAATGAGTCTCCGTTTGACTTCAAGAGCCTTCTCTTGTTATGCTCATCTTTTAATCCATCTATGGTAACTTGTACAAATTGTATTTTACAATTTTTAAGTATTACACTATTTTCTCTATTTAGTAAAATACCATTAGTGACTATGGAAGAAAAATAATTGATCTTTTCATCAGCACAAAGAGGTATCAATTTATTCGAAAGCCTTTCAATGGTATCAATTTTTAATAATGGTTCACCGCCGTACCATGTCACCGATAGAGATTTAAAATTACCATTTTTAATAATATTTTCAATCCAGTTAAAAAGTTTTTCTTCAGTTTCTAAACTCATTACTCCTCTTTTTCTACTCTCATAGCAATATGGACAATCCATGTTGCATTCCATAGATGGAGCGATAGTAAGGATTAACGTTCCATCCCTGTATTTATTTATTCTCTCATTTATCAAAATATTGTTTAATTCGTAAAAATCTTTCTTAATGATCAAGCCTTGTGATGAAAGATCGGCAATTATTTTTTCATCATCGCATATACTAATATTATTTAATGCATCCATATGTTGTTCGTCCAAAACCACATATGAGTCAAAATAACTATTAAAAATTAAGCTTTTATTCTCTGATAATTTATCGATAAAAATATTGTAGTTTGAACTTTTGTAATTATTCATCGTTAACCTCCTTATTTAATTTGCATACCATTAAATAAATAACCATATTGTATTATTAAGTTAATAGCTGTATGAAGAAATATCGGATATATGATTGATTTAGTTTTATAATAAGTAATTCCAAACACAACACCATATATAAACATAATATATAAATTATAAGTAGTTGAAATCACAGAACCAAAATTGGCAGTAAACACATGACTCAAAGCAAATAAAACCGCTTGTAACATAATACCAACATATAATGGGAATCTTTTAATTAGATAATTTTGCAACATTCCCCTAAATAATGTCTCCTCTATTATTGCAACAAAGGCAAATTGAATAAATGTAAGTATGATCCATAAATTGTTTTCTTTAACGACTTTAAAAATATTAATATTAGCAAACCAATTTGCTGCATAAGCTGTTGTATATACATTAAAACTTTCAATTGAAAAAGCTAAGAATAATAAAATCAATATATAAGACAAAAACTTTTTATCTACGGCAATAAAAAATAAGCGATCTTTATTTTTTATTATAAGAAAAATTATTAAATATATTATATAAAAAATTATGCTCCATAATGGAATAATAATATTACTAGTCCATATTTTGCTAACAAAATTGAATGAAAATCTCATGATAATGCCAATAATAATTTCTAAAAAATAAATTAATAAAATTTTTGATAACTTTATATCAAGATTATTCATTGAATAATCTTTTGCACTTAAACTCATTATTATAAAATATATAAATGGACAAAAAAACATTATAAATAGTATATAGTAAGGTGTTGTTTTACTAAACCAATAATCTTTTGCATAAATTGCAGCAAAAGATACAAATAAATAAATAATTGTAAATATTAAATACATGTATTTATATTTTTTTAAATTTTCCATGGAAATCCCACCCTGTATATTAATTAATTTTATTTATATTAATTTATAAATGATTAATGTACATTACATGGACTATAGTTCAGACAAGATCCATTATTACAAGTACATGGTGGAGGAACATATCCACAAGCTCCCCCATCGGTGCCAGTTTCACCTGCTAAAGGCTTTATAATTTCCATTTTTTTCGCCTCCTTTTTTTAAAATTTTTTTCTAAATCTTCATATGTATATTTATTTCCTAAGTTAAATGAATTTTTGATCTTGCAAGAATCAATAAGGAAATCATCAAATTATAAATAATTGATAACTTGTCCTTAATTATTATATTATCAAAAATTTAAATTTTTAACATATTAAACCACGCAAATTTTAGGTTTAAAAATTGCGTGGTTTAATATTGTTAAAATAGGCTCATCTTTATAAAATTAGCATATATTCAATAGATTTATTGACACTTATATTATTTAAAATAAACTATAGAAAGGAGTAGGAGTATAAGTATGAAAAAGAAATCACTGGTGATCGCTTTATTAATCATACTTTCGTTATTTCTTTTTGAAGCACTATCAAGTTCAACAGCATTTTCTGAAAACATACCTCCAGAAGAAAACAATACTAATACAACTCAAACAAGCAATACGACTAAAATCAATATAGAACCATATTGTAATCTTCCACCTGTACCAATGGAAAACTAATATCCATTGTCTTGCTTTCCTTTTACCTCAATGACTATGCCCATTCTATCCTTGGCATAGTCTTTTACTATATCTCTTTCTTTGTATCTTTCCATACCTTCTAACATATCATAAGCTATATAGATAAGCCGTTCACACACATCTTTATATCCTAATTCATATAGCACATAGGCTTTGTTGTAAATAATACCTGGCAAATTTTCATAATTGCTAGTCTCAATACATATCTTTTTAGAATAGTCACATATTTTAATTGCTTCCTTATATTTCTTAGCTAATCCAAGATATTTAGAAAGGTTATATAATATAACCGTAAAAATCCTTGATTTATGCTTTTCATCAATTCTCATAGTTTCTATGCTTGTCTTTAAATCATCCATCAATTTAATAGTCTTTTCCAAATTATTTTCATTATAGTATGTAATTGCTAAAATATTGATTAATCTTGCTTCTTGATCTGAAAGATAATATTCTGATATATATTTATCATAATAAGTAGGAACAGTTAACAATAATGCCTGAATTGCTAATTTTCTTATTTTATCATTATTCTCACCTAAGTTTACCATTATTGCTGCTTTACATGACATTAAAAATTGTTTTTTAATATTTTCAGAAAATTCTGGAAACTCAGACAATTCATCTAAAAGTATACTTGCATCTGAATTTTTGTTATGTGCAATTAAGCTTTTTAGATGATCGCACTTTTTATATATTTCGTAATCTCTTTTATTTAAGTAATAGTTGTATGTTTCCTGAGTGTCAACCCCTAGTCTTTGCAAAATAGCATCCAGCTTATCTTTTTGTGGCATCTGCAAACCTGATTCAAACCTGGACAAATTAGATGTAGTCATGATTCCATCAGCTAAATCTTCTTGTGACATTCCCTTTTGGGTTCTAAGTTTTTTAACAAGATCAGCAACTGAATAATAAGGCATTTAAACCCTCCTAAAAAAATATCCAATCTATTTTATCATAATTATTAACCATAAAATAGAGATTAAGACAATAATTTGGGTGTTTTCTTTATTTTAAGGAATTTAATGAAAAGCTGTACATATATCTTAAGATATATTGTAATAATAATGGAATTTTAGTAATTATTGTAAATAAATATATTATTTTTTGTTTTTAAAATTCTTGGAAAATTATATATATATATATATATAATGAAATTAATAAAATATATGAACGATTTTTTAAAATAAGTAAACGTTTTTTAATGCCAGTTTTCAAGAACTTTTTCTGATGAGTTGAAAAAAGAGTTATACTGCAGTGGTAGTGTCTAATTTTCAAAGGTTTAAAATTTCTTAAACCCTCTAACTTATAGCTTTAAAGTGGTGTATATGTGATTTAAGAAAGGAGAAAAAATGAAAAAATTTATTAATATTCTATCTGTAATATGCATTTTTATATTGTTAATAACATTTAATAATATTAAAGTAGCTAATGCAAATGCAATATTGAGGGGTATTTATACTGTAAAACAAGCAAAATCTAATTGGTGTTGGGCTGCATGTTGTGAGTCAGTAGGTAAAGATTGGTATCCTTCTTCCAACAGGGATCAGTGGAGCGTGGTTTTGTATCTAAAAGGAGATACATTTCCTGATGTTTCAGGGGATATATATGATAAAATAAATGGAGCTCAATATGCTGCATTTTATTATGTATATTTGAGTGCAGTTAATTTTAACCCTGATACAGTAACATATGCAAATATAGTTAATGCTATGAATTTAAAAAGTCAAAACTTTATAGTAGATTTCGGATATTACAATGCAAACAATGTAAGAGGTGGTGGGCATTCAATGGTTGTATATGGTTATGACGATTCAAATCAATCTGTTTACTATATGGATCCTTCGACAGGTTTAGCATATAAAATACCTTTTACATCATTTCGTACATGTCTTGGTAGTACTGGAAAACTTGAAAGAATATATAAATAATAGTGAGGTGGTAATAATTGTGAAAACTTTAACAAAATTAGTGTTAATAATTTTAAATATAATTCCTATTTTTATAACTCCTATATATGCAACTACAAACACTGTTGACGAAGTTATAAAAAGTGAATATTTAGAATCATCTTCAGAAAAAAATGAGTTGAATAATGTTTTTAATGCTAATTTAGGTTCATTAAGTGAAACAGTAATTGATTTAAATAAAGTAAATGATTCAAATAATATAAACATTAAAAACATTAAAAATAAAGATATGTTTAAAATATATACATTTACTGATGATATTGTTTTGACATATGAGAATAATAAAAGAGTTGAAAAATTAATATCAAACAAATATATGTGGTTATGCCCTTTAACAGATGAAAATGGTAATTTTGTTACATGTGCTATTTTTGAAAAAATCTCTCTTAAAGATACATTAGCAATGAGACCTAATATAGCAGATGATAAAGATTCAATGAAATATTTAAAGGACAATGACGGTAAATGGGTTGTAACTAGGGTGGGAAATGATTTTCCTGTTTCATATATGAGTTTAATAACTGATAAAAACAAATTGATTGAATTATTAAAAGAAAATAATATAAAAAGTCCTTCTCAAGTGAAACTTGTACTTCCTGATAGATACATGACCTATATCCTTTATATTAGGCAAGGTAATGATGAATATGGTATTCCATTTACAATGAGAGAAGATTTGACTGGATTGCAAAATGAAAAATTATATAAAATGGATGATTTAGTTAATATACTAAAAGAACATTTCCCTCCAGATTACAGTTCTAATGGACTTACTGGTGGTGGTGGTAGTGTAGTAACTCAAATTAATCCTCAAATAACTGTTGTTAGTATTATAATAATATCTTTTATCGTTATTTTTACTTTAGGAATAGTATTTGTTAAACGTCACAAGAAATCATAAATGTTGGAACTTAGAAGCATTTTTAAAGTGCTTCTAAGTTCTTTTTATTCCATCTTGTTTTAACTCATTTAAAAGATTCAGATCATATTCTTCTAAGGTAATCTCTTCATCATAAGGCATATTATAATCTCCTTAAGATATAAATTCTACTATTTATCTATATTCGGTATTAATAATATTTATGATAATCTTGTTTAATATATATTGATTAAATTTTTTAAAAAAAGTTAATAATTTTAATGGGTAACTAAAAATGAGCAGATGGACTTTGTCACCTCAAAACGAGAGGTGGTGATTCATTATATTTTAAAGAAATAGATCAATAACTACTTCAGTTTTGATAAAGCTGGTAACCACCTGCCTTTGCAAACTACATCTGCCATTAAGTTACCTTTTATAAATATATATCTAATATATTCTGCATAGTATTATGCAATTTAAGGAATCTTTATTCACAATTAATTTCTTAAATCTTCTTTTTATATACTTGTACCTAAGTTAAGCATATAATAATTTTAGATAAAGAGAGGAGATTTTTTACGATGATTGATGAACGAATTAACCTGTTAAGGAATAAATGGAAGAAACGCACAAGATAGGTTGAAAACACTAATATATGAGAAGCTTAAGAGTCTTTTAGGAAGTGCTTTTAAGTTCTTTTTATACATTCTAGATTTTGCTAAAATATATTGATAAAAATACTTAAAGTTAAGCCAAAATTTACCTTTATATTTAGATGCATTATATAATAATCTAATATATATTTAATAGAAGCTAATACTACTTTATAAGCTTATTAATACCATTATATAGGATTTATTTAATAATATATTTATTTTTTGCATAAACCATCCAAGCCTAGGCTTTTTCTTTAAAAACCAGGTGTATCAAGGCTTATATTGAATTTTAATTTAATTAAATTTGTACAAAATTTTCCTACATATTTTTTAAAATATTATTATCTACAGCCCTAAAGTCTTCAACAAATCTTCTCCTTTAGGATCTTTCTTAGGAACCACTCTATCATAAGTATTCTGATTAATGAAACCTCTATTCAAGTATTGCCTCATGTGCCTATCCACTACGTTTATTTTCATATATTTGTTTCCATTTTTAATTTGATTTAATTTCACATATTCGTCTTTTACCCCAAATATTTTTTCTAATAGTTCCCCTACAAGTTCTGCTACTACAATTATCTTAATTGTGGTCTTCTCCTCAACTGCTCTCTTAGCACTCTCCAAATGCCTCTCCCATGTTAAAGGCACCATCTTACCTGTCTTTTCATCTTTCATGCTGCTTTGAGGGTAAATCTTTGAAGTAAGAGATCTGACCTTATTGAAATCATTTATATTTTCTTCTAAAGTATTTATTATATCGTCCTGTTTTTCATGGGAAACACGAGCCAGCATCCTTGCAATTGTTAAATTTA
>WQUF01000291.1 GCA_009785875.1 Oscillospiraceae bacterium
ATCATTTTTAGCATTCTCTAAATCCTTTGATGCTCCTGACAATGCGTTATTTTTTATGACAGATTTTTGATAATCAGAATTTGAATTGGTTTTAGAGCTATATAAATTATTTACAGACTGCAAATACACCTCCATCTTATAATAGAATGGTGCTTCATCTTTATCATTCACATTGAAATCATTTGTCACGCTATTTACACAATCTTTTTCCTTTAAATACAGCTTCTCATTTGTCAAATCTATCTGATGATCTGCGTTAAGCTGGTCTATTTGAGATTTATAATAAGAATCATCCATTTCAAATATGACATCATCTTTTCTAACTGGATCCCCTTCTTTAAATGCTACTTTATTTACTTTCCCTGAAACAGGAAATGAAATATCAGCTGTATCTTCACTTTGAATGCTCCCCTGAGTTGTTACAACATATTCTTTGTCTATAGTGAAGATCATGACTAAAAAAACCATTATGAATACCAGTATAGTCCCAATAAAGAACGGAATTATTAGACCAGGATTTCTATCATAAGCAGAACTATATTCTTTTATTTCGTTAAAATCATATTCTAAATTCATAGTATCTCTCCTCTAAAGCTTCGCTTTGGGTCTCGTACATTTTATAATAATATCCCCTGTTATAAAGCAAATCTTCGTGACTCCCCTGCTCTACTATCTTTCCATCGTTAAGCACAATAATGAAATCGCAAAATCTAACAGTAGAAAGCCTATGAGCTATGATTATCTGAGTTTTGCCTCTATATAATCTGTCAAACCTATCCCTTAAAAATTTCTCAGTATTCACATCCAATTGGCTTGTTGCTTCATCTAAAATTAAAATATCGAAATCCTTTAAGAGTGCTCTTGCAATGGCAATCCTCTGCTTTTGCCCTCCTGATAAGTTAGTCGCTTGTTCTGAAACAAGAGTATTATATTTATTTGGCAGTTTATCGATAAAATCATTCACGCCGATCAATTTGCAAAAATCGATTATCTGCTTATCGCTTAAATTTGGATTCCCAAGCTTTAAATTATCCATGATCTTGCCGCTAAACAGATGGCTCGTCTGAGGTATATACGCAATCCTATCCCTTAGACTTTCAAGCCTTATTAAATCCAATGAAATGTCATCAAAAGCGATACTTCCTGAATCAGGCATCTCAAAGCCCACCAATAATTTAGCCAATGATGTCTTTCCAGAACCGGTCTCCCCTATTATTCCTACCTTCTGTCCCTTTCTTATGAAAATAGATATGCCCTTCAAAACATCTTCTCTAAATCCATAGTTGAGCTTAACATCTTTTAATGCGATGTTCCCTTCTAATTTATCTATATGCATTTTATCCTCATCTCGTTCCTCTTCTGTCTCAACAGTCATGATTTCCATCAATCTATTAGCTGCAATGGAAACCTCTTGAAAGCTCATTTGAAGTCCGATTAAATTTGAAATAGGCCCTAAAAACATTGCTGATAATGCATTAAATGCCATTAAATCACCTAAAGTTAAACTCCCTGCCATGATGAGGCGTGCACCTACAAATAGCAAAACTAAATTTCCAGCAGCATTTATAAAAGAATTCATGGAGGCTTGCACATTTTTAAAAATCCCCACGCTAAAAGTAGTATTCAATAACTTTGCAAAATCAGAATTTATCTTTGACTCTTGTTTCTCTCTAGCCTTGGAAATTTTAACCGTCTCAATCCCCGATAGAGACTCAATTATAGTGGAATTCATCTTCGCATTTTGCTCCATGGTCCTTTGGTTGAATTTTCTATAAGGTTTCTTAAATGCAAATACCGATATAGCGTCCAAAGTAACTATTAATATCACAATTAAAAACAAAGTGCTATTTATCATAAAAAGTCCTGCACCAATTACAATTACCATGAATATATCTATAATAAGGGATAAAAGCGTTCCGGAAATTATATCTTTTATAGTCATGGCATCTTGAAATCTGGTCACTATCTCCCCTATTCTCCTGGACTGAAAGAATTTAATAGGTAGCTTTAAAATATGCCTATAGTAAGAAGATAATAATTCAATGTCAAGCTTTTGTGACAGATATAAAAGGAGATGAGATCTGGAAAAAGTCATTAAAGCTTGAAAAATATTAAAAATCAGCATTCCGATGAAGAATATGGTCAAAGTATCCACTAACTGATTTGCCAATACTTCATCGATTAAATATTTCATAGTAAATGAAGAAATAAATCCAAATCCAGTCAATATGATGGATGTTATAAAAGCATATATGAATAGCTTCTTATGCTTTCCCATCATCTTTATGTATTGCATTATTGCTGATTCATTGTCCTTTGTCTTTTTAAACTGCATATTCGGCACGAACAACAGCAAAGAACTAGTGAACAATTTTAGAAAATCTTTTGCTTTATAATGAACGATTCCCCTCTGTGGATCGGAAATGATCACCTTTTCCTTTGTTATTTTGTATATGACAACAAAATGCAAATAACCATCTTCTAAATTAAGCTGCGCTATGCATGGCAATGTAAATTTTGAAAAAAAGCCTTCTTCATTTATCCTGACAGCTTTACAATCAAAACCTAAATCTGTAAGTGCTCTTATAAGTCCTGCAAAAGTCGTACCATTTGTATCTGTCTTTGTGATCTCCTTTAGCTTGGAAATTGAAACATCTTTTTTATAATATTTGCAAACAGTAGCCACACAAGCAGTCCCACAATCAGATACATCGTTTTGCCTTACACTAATAAATCTAGCCACAATCATTCCCCCAAACATATTGAATATAATTTAAATTGTTAAATAAAATAATACCAATTATAACATTATTTTTCATTATTTTACATTATGTATTCTTATAATGAAAAAAGAGTTTCTTAAGTAATGAAACTTGAGAAACTCTTTAGAAATTGGTGATTATTGACAAGGACTATTACAAGATGGTACTGATGCATTGCAGGATGTACTAGAGCCAGCACTTCCACCAAGTAAGCCTAACAAAGTTGCTAAGCCACTGCTCAAGCTGCCTAAACCATTACCAAAGCTGCCTAAGCTATTGCCTAAGCTAACTAAACCACTACCTAGACTTGCTAAGCTATTTAAACTACTGCTTAGATTTCCCAAATTCCCTAAACTTCCGCTGAGAAGGCAAAAACAACCACCTTCAATGTCTTTAACTTCCTTTTCATCAATTATAATAGAATCTTCCGGTAACATGATTTTTTTCATTTGTATCTCTCCTTCTTTTGTTAATTATTTTAAAATTATTGAATTAATAGTTAAAAACAGGAACCTATGCGGCTTCCTACGCTAGCTCCTACGCTTCCGCTTACGCCAAAGTTTGCTGAAACAGTTGTTGTTTTAGTAACGCTAACAGTTACTGTTTTAGTAATGGTTGTAGAAACTGAAAATGATGCACCCATGGAAAGCGATCCTCCCAGTGAAAGTGACCCTCCCAGTGATCCCCCCATTGAATATGATGGCAGTATAGCTCCTACTCCGCCTACTCCCAGGCAACCTCCTTCAATATTTTTAGTTTCATTTTCTTCAATTAATATAGAATTCTCTGGTATCATAATTTTCTTCATATGTTTAACTCCTTTTTTTATCATTTTATTATAATTAATTTAAATTATATTATCAATATATTACATTTTTAGAAATATATATATAATCTTGTCTTATTACATGCAAATTTTTTCATCTAATTAATTTTTTAAATTATCTTAGTTTCTTCTACATCGTACTTAAAGCATTTTGTAACTTTTGCAAACTCTGATCCCTTAAACTGGGAATTTTTTGTTACAAATAAATTAGCTAATGCAATTAGTTCACTATCTTTAACATCTTGCTTAACATCTTTGACGGTAAGTTTTCTAGATGTTCCATTTGCTAATTCAAATGTTATTTCAACATAAGTCTTAACCATTTTTTTCACCTCCTCACTAATAAAGTCTCTATAATATAATATTAAAATAGCGATTAAAGTGTTAATGATTTTGGTACTATTTTTTATAAAAGTTAATATACTAGTAATAAATAATATGTTTGAGGATCGATATGAATATTATAGATAAAGTATTAGATCAAGTTCAGGATACTTACGGAATGGATTTACGACCAAATTACAGGCTGCAAAATGATGAAATTAAGATAACTGAAACCGAAATTAAGCTCCCTCCGCCAAGCTTAGAAGATGTAAAAAGATGGGCTGATTTTGAAAGAAAATCTATCATAAGAAGAGAAAA
>WQUF01000292.1 GCA_009785875.1 Oscillospiraceae bacterium
AAAAGAGAATCCAATACTGAATTATATTGTGGGTCAAGCTCTAGATTTAAGCACACTTGTCTTAAAGCTTACATATTCTGATGGTAGTATAATTGATGTAAGTTATAATGAATTAGATAATTATGGCATAAAGATATCATTAGATAGAGGAGTTACGTTCATAGATTTAGCTACGGCTTTAAAATTAGCTACCTCAGATGATACAAAGATGATATCAGCTTATGTTAATGATTTATCTTGTCAAATTGGTCAGTTATCGGTTAAAGAAGCAAGTTTAATAGGTATAGTTACAAAAACAGCTCCAAAACTTAATTACTTTACAGAAGAATCATTAGATTTAAATACTCTTGTTTTAACTCTTCAATATTCAGATGGAAGCCAAGTTGATGTAAGCTATAACGAAATAAATAATTATGGCATAAAGATATCCTTAGATGGAGGAGTTACATTCATTGATTTAGCTACAGATTTAACATTAGTTACTTCAGATAATACAAAGATGATATCAGCTAATGTTGGCAATTTGACTTGCGATGTTGGTAAGTTATCTGTAAAAGAAGCAAGTTTAACAGGTATAGTGATAAAAACAGCTCCAAAATTGAATTACTTTACAGGAGAAGCATTGGATTTAAGTACTCTTGTTTTAACCCTTCAATATTCAGATGGAAGCCAAGTCGATGTAAGCTATAACGAAATAAATAATTACGGCATAAAAATATCATTAGATGGAGGAGTCACATTTATAGATTTAGCTACAGCTTTAACATTAACTACACCAGATGATACAAAGATGATATCAGCTCATGTTAATGATTTATCCTGCCACGTTGGTCAGTTATCGGTTAATGAAGCAAGTTTAACAAGTATAATCACAAAAATAGTTCCAAAACTGAATTACTTTACAGGAGAAGCATTGGATTTAAGTACACTTGTTTTGACCCTTCAATATTCAGATGGAAGCCAAGTTGATGTAAACTATAACGAAATAAATAACTATGGCATAAAGATATCATTAGATGGAGGAGTTACATTCATAGATTTAGCTACGGATTTAACATTAGCTAGTTCTGATGATGCAAAGTTGATATCAGCTCATGTTGATGATTTATCTTGTGATGTTGGGCAGTTATCTATGAAAAAAGTTACTGGTATAGGTACAATTACCCTTCCTCAATATTCGTATTTAGCTGGTGATAAACTGAATTTAAGTGCTCTCGTTTTATTTGTTACGTATTCAGATGGAAGTACAATTAATGTACCATATGCTGATTTAGATAAGTATGGAATCAAGATCTCATTAGATGGTGGTATTACACCAATAGATTTAGCTAATCCTCCAATATTAACAGTTTCGAATAATGGAGCTTTAATTTCAGCCTATGTTGATCCTTCAACACCTTTTGATATTGTCAATATAACTGTAAAAGAACCTATATTGATGAGTATAAAGAAAAAGACTTCTCCTAGATTAGATTACTTTGTCAATGAAAATTTAGATTTAAGTGCTCTTGTTTTAACCTTAAAATATAATAATGGAAGCGAAGTTGATGTAGGTTATGATAAATTTAACGAGTATCGCTTAAAAATATCATTAGATGGTGGTAAAACTTTTATAGATTTAGCAGCAATGCCAATACTAACAATTTCAGATAATGCAAAGATGATATCCGCTTATAATAGGGATTGGTGGAATTTGTCTTGTGATATTGATCAGTTATCTGTGAAAGAAGCAACTGTAACAGATATAACTGTAAAAACACTTCCTAGATTGGATTACTATTCTACAAATGTTTTAGATTTAAGTGCTTTAGTCTTAACACTAAAATATTCCGATGGAACCCAAGTTGATGTAGGCTACAATGATTTTATTAATTACGGTGTAAAGATTTCATTAGACGGTGGTAGTACATTCTTAGACTTAGCTGCAATGCCAACGCTAACTATTTCAGATAATGAAAAAATGATATCAGCCTATGCTGGTGATTTTTCCTGTGAAGTTAGTTCGTTAACTGTATCAGAGCGTATTCTTGAGAGTATAACCTTAGTGACACCACCAAGATTAGAATATAATTCTGGGGATATGCTAAGCTTACAGAATCTTGTGCTTAAATTGACTTATTCTCCTGATCCAACAGGTAGAGAACCAGATGGAATAGAAGTGCCTCTTTCCAATCTTAATAAATATGGCATTCAGCTTTCTTTTGATAACGGAACTGTAATTAATCCTTTAAGCAATTTAATTTTGAATGATACTTATACTGGACAGCTTATTAAGGCAACAATTGAACAATTAAGCTGTGATGTGGGAATTTTGACAGTAGATGCTATTGCTGCCCTAAAGAATATTGGTTTTACCTACTCTACTGATCGTATTATGAAAGATAGTCCATTGTCAACCAATACCAGTTTTAGTTTATACCTAGCACAAAACGAAAGGGAAGGCGTACAATTTTCTTATAAAGAGGATGTTGCAAATAGAAATCTTAAGGTGGTACTTAGCGAATTTAAAGATACCAGTGGAAATGTATTGCATTCGGAACTTTTTAGCATGAAGTATATTCTATCGCTAACTGAAGCTCAGGGCGGATTAGGAGCCGACAATGTATCAGGCGATGGCCAGTATTATCCCGATGCACTTGTTCCTTATATAGGGGAAAATATTCCAGCTACACTTAACGAGAATACGCCATTTTATATTGAAGTTCGCAGCACAAATACAACTCCTGCTGGAATTTATAATGCTAATGTACAATTATTCGATGCGGATACAGGTACTTTACTAGCAAAAGGCGATATTAGTGCTCAGGTTTGGAACTTTGCTTTGCCAGTGAAACCTGCAGCTGATGTGATGGCCCCACTAAGCTGGCCTTCATCATGGGTGGGTTTAGGTGCTGCTAATGGAGTTGATCCTAATAATGCTGTGGCAAACTTTAATTTAGCTAATGGATACTTTGAATTTTTACTTGATCATGGTATTTCATCCGGTTTGTTACCTGTTGATATCTTAGATTCTCGTGCTGATGCATATTTGAACGACCCTAGACTTACGACGTTTTATCCTCCGCGTTATGGGTTTGGTACAGGACAATTTGATGATCCCCAAATGAAGCAAATCATTGCAAAATTGCAAAGCAATCCTGTATGGGCAGACAAAGCCGTCTACTATTTTGAAGGAGGTTTCACCAAAGACGAAATTTACAATTTAACCGCAAAGTTAAAAGAACTATGGCCAAATGGGTATCATTCAATGTCTAATGGTACTGGATGGAGTATAGTAAATGGTGTTATGGATGCTAATACGCAACTTCATTACGATAACTTTGACACTTTGCTATCTTTTCCAGAGTACTATTTTTTCCCAGATTTTCGAAATACAGTAGCGCAAAAATGGGATCGACGATGGGCATGGTGTACTGCTAATGGAACCCCTAATAACAATCCTGATGGTTGGAGACCTAATTTACGCATGGATTTTCAATATCTTGGTAAAATAACAGGGACTATTGGCAGAGCAATACCATGGATGATGTATGCCTTTAATGAAGATGGGTACTTCTATTGGATGGCTGCTGCTTGGCAGGCAAAACAAGGTGCCACTACTTTTAACCCGTATGTAGATGGAGTAGCAGCTTCTGCTGATGGAACATTAATCTATCCTGGATATCCGGTTGGTCGCAATCCTAATGTGCCTATAGCTTCAATTCGTCTTAAGAATCTTACTGATGGTTTAGAAGACATGGCATATTTACAGATGGCTGCTGAAAAGGGTATGACTGCTGATGTGCAAGCCATATTAATACAAGCTGAAGTTGGTTATTCTTTCAATCAAGATCCTGCATTTTATGAAAATGCACACAAGACCCTTGGTCAAATGTTAAGTGGACAATAAAAAGTAAAAATAAGGTGAATTAATTTCATCTTATTTTATTCTATGGTATTTTTAGTCGATATTTATCGAAAAATTAACTCCAAGAATCATGAATTTAGAGTGAATATTTTGATAAATAAAAGATGCTTTTTCCATAAAATTTTAATCAAAGTGGATTTTTCAAATAAAGAAAGATCTACTTTTTTTGTTTAAAATTTATTCATTGCAAAGCAAACAACCCTAGTCGATTTTGGGCGAACAATCGTTTGATACCTCATCTTTTATCCTAAGTTTGTTTTATAAAAATTTCAATCAAATTAAAACTTTATCTATTCCCCTATGCTTTTATCTT
>WQUF01000293.1 GCA_009785875.1 Oscillospiraceae bacterium
AAGCAAATCTGCTCTCTTCTGCAACGTCATTCTTATTATTTTTACCAAGCACAACCCCTTGGTTCTTAAGATCCAGAATTACTTTTTCTGTTGAGAAATTTTGCATTGCAGCTTTCCTAGAGTATTTTCTACCAGCTCCATGAGACGATGATTTAAAGCTCATTTCATTTCCAAGCCCTTCCACCACATAGCTATAAGATCCCATAGCTCCAGGTATAACGGCAAGCTCACCTTCTCTTGCGCGAGTTGCACCTTTCCTATGAATCCAAACATTTTTACCATAGTGATTTTCTATTGCAGCATAATTGTGATGGCAATTTATTTCTTCCTTATATTCTAAACTGAAATCAGTAAATTTGTAGATCCACTTTTCTAAAATAGCTTTGCATTTAAGCATCATATTCAAGCGATTTTCATAAGCAAAATCGAGAGCTAAGTTCATCCAGTTGATATATTGCATTCCTTCCTTTGTATCCACAGGTAAAAACGCCAAGCGATAATTATCAGGAACAGCCGAATGCCATTTATTATTTAAGTCCCTTGCTGTATGATGAAATAGATCGCAAATCTGCTTCCCAAAATTTCTCGATCCAGAGTGAATCATTATGCTTAAGTTTCATTCGTCGTCCTCTTGAAGCTCGATAAAGTGATTACCTCCTCCAAGAGTCCCGATTTGATAATATCCTGCATCAATTTGGCCTAATAACTCAGGATTATTTTCGTATTTATCCAATTCTTCCAGAGCCTTATCTAGAGCAAAAGAGTTTTGAGGATTTTTATGATGATTAAACCCAAGAGGGATATTTCTGAGTATATCTCCTATTATAGCTTGAACTAAATTTCCGTTTCCAGTTTCTATTGTTTTAATTTCTTCAGCAGGAATATTTGTAGAAGCAAAGACCATACCACAACCTATATCCACACCTACAGCATTAGGAATTATTACTCCTTCAGTTGCAATGACTCCACCAATTGGCATTCCCATTCCTGCATGAGTATCGGGCATCAATGAGACCCATTTATAGATGAAAGGCAGATTAGAAAGATTATATGCTTGTTCTAAGCAGCTCTCTTCTATATCGCTTTCACCTTTTAACCATATTTTTATTGGACGCTTTGTCTTTTCATTAAAAATAACAAACATACCTTCATCATCCCCATTCACAAACTTTATTTTAAATCTATATTATGGTATTATAATATCAATAATGGGAGGAATAAATGCATAGAATATATTAAGAATAGATTAATTGGTTTTATAAAGCAATATGAATTAATTAAGAAATTTAAAATTAGGAGCCTACTCATGATGAATAATATGAATAAAACACAGATCAAAATAGTATCATTTGATAATCTTTTTTTAAATGCTAATATGTACAAACAGAATAATTATAGCAGAAAATGGGTGATAATAGTCCACGGAATAAAACGAAATGGAGAATATATGGAATCTTACACTTTAAACTTCTATAAAAGAGATTTCAATGTGATTGCTCCAGATTGCAGAGGTCACGGAAAAAGCGAAGGAAAATACGCTGGAATGGGCTGGCATGATAGGCTTGATGTGATCAAATTCATCGAAAAGATCATCGAGATGGATAGAGAATCTGAAATCATCCTGTTTGGAATTTCAATGGGAGGAGCCTCGGTTCTAAGTGCTTCCGGTGAAAATTTGCCTCAAAATGTTAAATGCATCATATCAGATTGTTCCTTTAGCGATGTTTATAAGATTGCAAAAAGCAAAGTTAAAAGTGTAAGCCCTTTATTTGTATTTACAGTCCTTCCTATTGCAAATTTGGCATCAAGAATTAAAAATGGGTATTTCTTATCAGACGCTAAACCTATAAATCAAGTTAAAAAATCAAAAACCCCTATTTTATTCATCCATGGCGATGAGGATAAATTAATTCCAGTAGCTATGGCTTATGAATTATACGAAGCTTGCGCATCCGAAAAAGATATCTTAATAATAAAAGGAGCAGCTCATGCTTTCTCATCAATAAGCGATCCTAAAAATTATTGGTTAAAGATCGATAATTTTATAAATAAATATTTGTAAGGAAGTTATATTATGAAAATCACACATCACGATAGTAAAAATATAATAAACAAGAACGTTCACATGGAACAAGAATATAAAGAATTTTCTTCTTATTCTTTAAATGATCTAAAAAATAAACTGCAAACTGATGAATCTGGCTTAAAAGATGCTGAAGCTTTAAAAAGACTTGATTCAAATGGAAAAAACACCACAACCAGCGATAAATTGCAGCCTTGGTATATCTTTTTGGTTAAATCTTTTGCTGACGAATTTATCATAGTTTTGTTAATATTGGGAACTGTTTCTGTTGCGCTTCAAGATCCCCTGGGAGGATCAATAATCTATATTTTAGCCCTTATAAGCGCAATCATTAGATTTGTACAAGATTATACTTCATATTTAAATTCACAAAAGTTAAAATCCATGCTCCACACATTAGTGGATGTTAGGCGAGATGGAGAGCTCACTAAAAAGAACATAGAGGATATAGTGGTAGGCGATGTGGTAGAGCTTGGACCTGGTTCCATAATTCCAGCTGATCTAAGAGTTATTTCATCTAAAGACTTATTTATATCACAATCAATGTTCACAGGAGAATCAATTCCTATAGAAAAAAGCAACATAGAGAGTGATACATCAAAAGAGAGCACTGAACTAAACAATATATGCTTAATGGGGTGCAATGTTGTAAATGGCTCTGGTGTTGGAGTAGTGATAAAGACAGGAAAAAGCACCTATATGGGTCATATTGCAGCTTCTGTTGAAACTAATAAACAGACTACCAATTTTGAATCAGGAATTAAGCAGGTCACAAATGTGCTAATAAGATATATGTCTGTCGTAGTTGTAGGAGTATTTTTTATAAATGGCATCTTTAAGCACAATTGGCTGCAAGCTTTTATGTTTTCAATATCTGTTGCAGTTGGAATAACTCCTGGAATGCTTCCAATGATCATAAACACTACTTTGTCTAAAGGAGCGATCTTTTTAGCTCGTAAGAAGACTATAGTTAAAAATATATCATCTATACAAAATTTAGGCGCAATAGATGTGCTATGTACTGATAAGACTGGAACTTTGACCATCGATAACGTAGAATTGCAGAGATATATGAATGTCCATGGTCAAGACGATATAACTATTTTAGATTATGCATTTATGAACAGCTTTTTTTCAACTGGAATTAAAAATCTCATAGATAAAGCAATCATAGCTTATGGAAACGAGCATGGAATAAAGACAGATATTGAAATTTATAAAAAGATAGATGAGATTCCTTTCGACTATGACAGAAAGAGGATGAGCGTAGTTGTACAAGATAAAGATGGCAATAATAGGATAATCACTAAAGGTGCTATGGAAGAGATAATCAAGATATGTACAAGTGTTAAGGATGGAAATGATATAATTCCTATTCACGACGATCAAATGAAGCAAATTTTAGGTCATTCTGATGAATTAGGTAACGATGGGATGCATGTGATTGCAATATGTGAAAAGACTGAATACCCTGGTATAAATGAATTTAGCCCTAAAGACGAATGCGATATGACTTTTATTGGCTACGTTGCATTTTTAGACCCACCAAAACCTGATGTAAAGGAAGCAATAAGTGCTTTATATAATGTTGGTGTTGATATAAAGGTATTGACTGGAGATAGTCCTCTGGTTGCACAGCATATATGCAGTGAAGTTGGAATGCATTCAACTAATGTACTCTCTGGCGTAGATATTGAAGCTAAAACTGATGATGAATTAAAACCTATCATAGAAAAGACAAATATCTTTGCTCGCCTTGCACCAATGCAAAAGGAAAGAGTTGTAATGCTGCTCAGAAAAAATGGGCATGTCGTTGGATATATGGGTGATGGTGTAAATGACGCTCCTTCCCTTAGAAATGCTGATGTAGGCATTTCTGTAGACAGTGCGACAGATATTGCTAAAGAGAGTTCTGACATCATACTTCTTGAAAAGAGCTTGATGGTCTTAAAAGATGGAATTTACGAAGGGCGTAAAATTTATGGAAATATAATGAAATATATGAAGATGTCCCTTTCTTCTAATTTTGGGAATGTATTCAGCGTATTAGTTGCCAGCATATTCTTACCATTTTTGCCCATGATACCTATTCAAATATTGATTCAAAATATGGTTTATG
>WQUF01000294.1 GCA_009785875.1 Oscillospiraceae bacterium
AAGATATGCGCCTCTTGCAATTAAAGCCCTATTCAATTACAAATCTCATTTCGATAGTACTTCATTTATAGTCTTAGCAGTCAATTTTCTTACAGTTTTCTCATCAACCAAATTTTGCTCAATATAATATTTCATGATATTTTGGTCGAAAGTGATATTGCAAAAGCGATTAACATTGTCTCCCATTATCCCAGATAAATTCAAGCTAGCGTATTTCTTTAAATCAATCAAAGTATCTAAAGTTTTTCCTAAGATCCTCTTATTTATAGTAATATTAAAGCTTATCTTCTCAGGCACTAAATCTTTAGACTGCTCAATGTTCCCCTTAATCTTCTCTAAAGTTACATTACCAGTTCCATCGCCAATTATGAATTTTATCCTGTGAAAGCAATTTATTTCCTTAAAATCTATATTCTCAAGGATCATCTTTTGAACCTCAGGATTTACTTTTGCAAATAATCTTGCGATTTGAAGGTTTATCCTCTTTTCAAATAAAAGTGTCTTAACCTCTTCAGATAATTTTTCTAAAACCAGATAATTATAGATCGATGATTCAGACATCAAAAACTCTTCTGCCAATTGCAAAGCCACATTGGATTCTCTTTTAAACTTCTTTGATTTTTTGAGCAAAGTGTGTCTATCCAGAATCATCCTGATGAACACATCCTGTGGAATGTTTCTATATCTGAAGTTTAAATCAAGTATCATCGTTCTAATAAAGTATTCATCTACTTTTTCCGAATCGAGTATGCAGCAAAGCGGGTATCTATATTTATCCAAATGGTCCCTCTCGTACAAGTTCTTTAATGCCAGCACTCTCGACTTCCCTTCCAAGATTGTGTATTTTTTATAATTTGGGCACCTTAACAATATTATCGGATTTATTAAACCGATGCTTTCCAGCGAGTTCATCAAAGATATCAGCTGAACATTATTTGGAAGAGGGAAATAAGCCCAATTTTCTGGTGCATCCTCCATTAAGCCTATATCTATTTTTTGGACATTTTCAAAAATATTAATACCTTCTCTGAAGTTACCAGCTCTTCTCTTCTGGACTTTTTCTTCATGAATTCTATCCTGTTCCAATTCCTCTTCGCTTTGAGGGAAATAAAAAGCTTCTATCTTAGGCTTTCTTGGATCATTATCAACATATGTGCAAGGTGAAATATCTTCTCCTGGAATACTTGCTAATTCTTGTTCCTGAATAGCTTGATTTTTTCTCATTAATAAGTCCTCCTAAAATCATATATACTATAATATTCAATTCATCAAAATAAGTTCTTTAAGGATTTAAAATAATTTTGTCTCAAATATCTAAATTATGATTATAATAATATTAAGAAGAGAATTTCTGAATTTCATTAAATAGGAGGGGTTGATATTCATGGTAAGCGGAAACGCTAGAAATGATGGTGTTAATTTTTCAGGTGAAAAATACGCTGTTCATTTTACAATGAAAAAAGGTTCAGATGATAAAATTAATGTTATAAAAGATATTCATTCAAAAAAAAGTTTTATGAATCCTGTAATATATTATTTACATACCGTCCCTTTTATTAGAGGAATCATAGTGCAATTTGAATTAAATAAAATATTTTTCATAATGATTCTCTTCATGTTAATTTGGGATTTAACTAACTTATTTGGCTTTGGTGAAAACATAGCAAGCTTTGGTAATCTCGATATATTTTATTTAATCATTTTAGCCATTATGGTCTTAATAACTGTATATTCATTAATTTATTTGTTTAAAAGGGTATTATTTAAATTAAAAAGCACTTTGGAATATCATGGAGCAGAACATAAAATATTAAATGCCTATGAAAAATCTACCAATATTGATTTTGACGCTGTTAAGAAAGCTTCCAGAATTTCAAGATGGTGTGGGACTGAACTTACTGTTTTCTTTTTTCTTTTGTATGCATTGTTATCTATCTTCATACACTACGAAAGCATAGTTTTTTTAGTTTCATTTTCAATGGCATATGAAATATTCATTCTAAGAAAAGGAGATAAGATTCCAGTGATATCTTTACTATTTAAGCTTGGATATTTTTGTCAGAGAGTGTTTTTTACAAGAGAACCTTCAGATGATAAGTTACAAGCCGCATTGGACTCCTTTAATGTATTGTTAAAAGCTGAAAATGAAGATTAGATTAAAGCCTTAACCTTTTTTTATTAAAAAAATATTTATAAAAGCTAAAAAATTATCGATATAAATTTTTAACATTTAAACAAATTCCTGCATATTTATAATATGATTGCTTTTATACTTAATTTTGTAGGTATAATAGTATATTAATAAAAGGGGTAAAGTCAAATGAAACTTAAAAAAATTAACATTCTACTTTTAACATTTATCTTATTTTTAACCATGATAGGTACTGTAGCATTTGCATCAGTGCCAAATACCTACTTCAGCTATCAGGTTTCAAATAGCAAAGGTGCTCCTGTATTGAGTGAACCAGCTACTACTGCTAAAAAACTCGGAACTCTCAAAAAAGGCACTTGTGTATCAATTACAGAAGTTAAAGAGGATAAAACTAAAATCACTTGGGGAAAAACAGTAAATGGCACTTATATTAATATTGCCAATTTAAAATCAGTTAGTAACACTATGACAAAGGGTAAATTTATCACTAACAAAAATTTTGTTCCACTAAGATACACACCATTAGAAACGGCAAAAATACAAAAGTATATAGAAAATAAAGGAACTGTTGTTACAATAATTAAATCATATTTTGATGATAAAGGAAATAAATGGGGAACAACATCTGATGGCTTTGAAGTTAATTTTGTTAACTTACAAGCATACAAGTAAAAAACTGCAGTTGAAAAAGCACTACTAATCAATGTAGTGCTTTTAATATTGCTTGATAGTTACAAAAAAAATTTATTTAATTTATCAATGAAGTCATTTATTGGAAATTTTTCTTCTCCAGCTAAAGGTAAATATGCTTCATTAGATTTAGTATCAACGCTTGAAACCGTATATGAAATACTTGAACAGATTTGATCGAAACCGTCAGCTGTTGCAGTTACCGTATTTGTAACCACTGTACCAATTTTTTCTGAAACTTTCCTTGTAATCTGCACCTTAGCATATTTGCCGACATCCAGTGAATCTATTGTTTTAGTATAATTAAGAGCTTCATCTGTAATTTTTATGTTAGTAATAGGAATATTTCCAGTGTTTTTAACCATTATTGTATACATGATTGTATCACCTTTTTTAGGATTTGTATCATTAACTGTTTTTAATATACTTAATCCAGGTTTATTTTGGCTAGCTGCAACACTAGCTGCAACAACACTGGTAGTATTAATATTAGTACTATTATTGTATACACAATATGTTGCAGTTGCTTCAGCTGATGGTCCATTTAATGCAGAAACTTTAACTGAATTTGTAAAAGACCCTGCTTTTTCTGTTACTTTTTTAGTAAGAGTTATAACTTTAGATTCTTTAACATTTAATTTATCAATTGTTTTATTATATCCTAATGCTTCATCGACTACATTAATATTTTTCAAATCGCTATTTCCAGTATTTTTAACTGTTATTGTATAAGTCACTGTATCTCCTGTTTTGGGCATAGTATTGTTGACAGATTTTAAAACTGATATAGCTGGTTCAAAAGGCTTTACTACTGTAATCACAGAAGTGCTTGAATTGCTGGTAATGATTGTATTATTCAATCCTCGTCCCGTAGCAATTGCTGTATTTTTAATCTTTTCTGAAATATTAGCGTCTTCATGGACTGTATAATTTGCTGTAAATGTCACTTCCTCACCAGGAGCTAAATTATCCACCAATTGTGGATTTAATGTGGATTTATCTATTCTTTCAATATTAATTGTTACATTACTAATATTTGTATCGCCAGCATTTTTCACTACAAACTCATACTTTATTGTTTCTCCTGGAACAGCTGTTTCATCAACCGATTTAATGATCTTTAGACTTTGTATTTTTGTAATAGCACTTGATGAATTGCTATTAACAGTTGTATCAACTTTATTATCAGTTGTATCTGTCTTTTTATCACTAACAGTTTTATTATCAGTTGTATCTGTCTTTTTATCATTAACAGTATTATTATCAGTTGTATCTGCCTTCTTATCGCTAACAGTATTATTATCAGTTGTATCTGTCTTTTTATTATCAGTTGTATCTGCCTTCTTATCGCTAA
>WQUF01000295.1 GCA_009785875.1 Oscillospiraceae bacterium
TTTTATGCACATAAATGTTTAAATGATAATGCATAAATTAAAAGAACCTCGAGGATACTATATTTAATAATTATTGGGGTGATTCTATGAAAGAGGTTATCAGAAAATATATAAGTAAAAATTTAGACGATAATTTTAATTATATAAAAAAATTAATGCAGGATAATTCAGATATTGTTTATAGGGATATAAATTTTAAAGGGACAAAATTAACTTTAATCTATATCGATGGGATGGCATCGAAAGACTTGTTGAACAATTATATTATTGAACCCTTGGTTAAATTTGATAAAAATAATGAAAGTGAGTTTCAAGATATTGAAAGTTTTATAACCGCTTCAGATTTTAAAGCTTTTAATGATCTTGAAGTAGCAATTAATATGATGTTATCAGGAGACACCATTCTACTAGTGGATGGAAAAGAAGAAGTAAATGTTATAGCTACAAGATCTTGGCCAAATAGAGGTGTTTCTGAGCCAAGAGGTGAAAGTGGGCTAAGAGGTCCCTTAGATGGTTTTACTGAAACTGTTAGATTTAACACTGCTTTAATAAGAAGAAGGATTAGAGATACAAGACTCGTTGTGAAATCAAAGTCAATCGGAGTAAGGTCAAAAACCGATTGTGCCATAATGTACATAGATGATATAGTAAATCCTGATATAGTAACCGAAGTGAATAAAAGGCTGGATGATATACACATAGATGCAATTTTAGATAGCGGTTACATCGAACAGCTCATCGAAGATAATAAATTTAGCATTTTCCCTCAAATACAGAGCACAGAAAGGCCGGATGTTGTAGCGGGTGCTCTATATGAAGGGAGAGTTGCAATTATAATCGATAATTCACCATATGCACTGATTGTACCGACAATATTTGCAAACTTCTTTCAAAGTGCAGATGATTATTATTTAAGCTTCCTCCAGGGCATGTATTCAAGAGTTTTAAGGTATTTATCGGTTTTTTTGACTACTATGCTGCCAGCTTTATATATATCCATAACAACTTATAATTCATCAATAATACCCAGCAAACTTGCTTATTCCATTGCTCAAGCTAGAGCAACGGTTCCTTTTCCATCTTTAGTTGAGACATTAATAATGGAGATAAGCCTTCAGCTTGTAGTGGAGGCGATACTGAGGACTCCAAAAATTATATCAAGCACCATAGGTATTGTAGGTGGTTTGATCATCGGTCAAGCTGCGGTCACTGCAGGGATTGTAAGCCCATTTATGATAATAATAATTTCAATTACAACTCTTACATCGTTGACCACACCTAATATCAGCTTAAATACAACATATAGATATATTAGGCTTGCCATGATATTTGCATCTTATTTTATGGGACTTTACGGAATATTAGTAGTGTTTATCGTAGTGCTATTGCATCTTTCAAATTTAAAGAGCTTTGGTGTATCATACCTTGCACCGTTAAATACATTTAGGACTAATGATTTTAAAGACTACATTTTCAGGACTCCTCTCCATAAGATGAGAAAGCGACCGGAAATCATGAACACTTTAGATAAATATAGACAAAAATAGAGATGTACAGAGGTGTAAAATGGAGAATAAACCTTTTATAAAAAGCTTTGGACTTTTTGCAACATTAATATCTACAACCATAGGAATGAACATATTATATTTTCCTGTGAGCCTTTCAAAGAGCATGAACAATAACGGGTGGTATATAACAATTTCCCTTACAATATTAGTTTATTTTTTTTCGCTTTTCCTTTTTAAGCTGTATAACAAATACAATTTTAACTCTATTTACGAACTCTTTTATACATGCTGTGGAAAAATAGTGAGCAAGATATTGTTTATTGTGCTCAGCATATTCTCTCTGATATATGTAGGGATAATTTTAAACAATTTTTCAAAAGTGATAAAGCTATATCTCTTTCCGAAAACCCCAACAGCATTTTTTATATTGACCATGTGCATATTGATCTGCTATGGAATAAAAAATTCACCAAGGGGTATGGTCAGATTTAACGAAGTAGCATTTTTTATCATTCTTTTTCCCATGATAATAATATTTTCATTTTGTATCAATAAAGGTGATTATTCAAATTTACTTCCCTTTAAATTTGAAAATTTAGAAAATATCATAGGTGGTGTAAAGAGCAGCCTTTACATATTTTCCGGAATTGAAATTTTATACTTTTATCTTCCTTATCTAACAAATAAAGAAAATACAAATAGAGTATTAAAAAATAGTCTAATATTTATTTGCATTTTTAATTTAATATTATATGTTTTATGTTTATTTTCATTTGGTTCAAATCAGCTAAAAATACTTTTAAATCCTTTTCTAACTTTAATAAGGGTTATAGATGTCCCTGGAAGCTTTTTAGAAAGATGGGAAGGAATTGTAATTTCATTTTGGATATTCTATTGCTTTACCTCATCTGTAAATATTTCTTTTTTTGCAAAGGAACTTTTATGTGAAACTTTTCATATAAATAAGAATGTGACTATAATAATGATTTTAATCACATTATCGCTTTTAGGGGTATGGGATGAAATTACAAGCCTTTTTACCGAATTTTATTATAATAGCTTTTATGTTTACCAAATTTCATTGTACTTAATAATCCCCGTAATCTTCTATATCCTATTAAAATTTAAGAATGAAAAGAGGATAATGAAATGATAAAAAAATTGGTTTTTTTTATTGTGTCTGCACTTTTTTTAATAAGCTGTTGGGATAGATCTGAGATTGAAAATAAAAATATAGTCTCCTTAATTGGATATGATTCTATCGATAAAAGTGAAGATGGCAATAAAGTTAAGCTCATTTTAGTAACTCCTACTGCTGGAGACCAGGAGAATACTGAGACTGATATCACTATATCAGCAGATGGAAAAACTTTTAATGATGCTCTGGATAATATCTCAAGAGAGAGTTCTAAGGAAGTATCTTTAGATCAAGTTAAAATATTTCTGATAAGGAAAGAACTATTAAACGAGCAAGGTATAATTTCAGAAGTTTTCGACTCTCTTTTAAGAAATCCTTACATAAACAGAAAGACTTACATGGTAGCTGTAGATAGCAACATTAGCGATTTGATTTCTAAAAGAGAAGATTCAAACGAGAGCATAAAAAATTATATAACAGGTCTACTAAAAAACTACACTTCAAATTCTCAAGGAAGTATCTTTGATATTAATAACTTTTTATTGGGATATCAGGAAAATAAAGATATGCTAATTCCTACATTAAGTCAAAGCGGTGACCAGGTTGCAATTGATTATTTTATAGCGTTTAATAATTCTGGAATAAAAAAAGATATTTCTATGGAAAATTTTAAAATTTGTCAAATACTTAAGGGTAAAAACATACCTATATTGGTCACCATGCCAGATGAAAAAGTCGATGTATCTTTGAATAATAACCATAGAAAAATAAATTTAAATAAAAATAACTTGGATATCTCGTTAAGCTTAGTTGGTGAGATAAAGCAGAAACAAAATAATAATTTTGATATTAATAGGATTACAAGCCATTTAAACGAGCATTTAAACGATAATATTGAAAAAGTCCTCAGCATTTGTTCAGATTATGATATAGATTTGCTGGGATTGTATGATTATTTTTACAAATTTCACCCAGGTGTATTCGATAAGCTCGATCTCTCCAATTCAATTTACCATAAGATCAATATTAGTACAGATGCGAATGTTAGAATTGATTCTAAAGGAGAAAGCAACTAACAGTGAATAATGAATAGTGAATAGTGGTAATAATGGTAATAGTTATTTATTTTAAGCCCAAAAGCTTTGCTTTTGGGCTTTATGTTAAAATTGTTGTGCTTTAAATGTTACAGGTATAATGAACATTTTTTGAGAATAGTAATATAATAACTATATATATGTTTTGGAGGATTGAAATGAACGATAATGTGCTATATGGGACCGACCTTAGACCTACTTATAGGCTAAAAAACGATGAATTCAAAGTGACGAATACAGAGATAAAAATAAAACATTCACCTGAAGAGATTAGAAAATGGGCTGAGGTTGAGAGAATCGCAATTCAAAAGAGAGAAAAAAATTTCGCCGATGGAATGAATTTCTATGAGAATTTTGAAAAGGTGGATATAGAACTCATCGATGATACCCCTGCTGGATGGAATTTGTTCGATGAACCTAAAGAGTCTG
>WQUF01000296.1 GCA_009785875.1 Oscillospiraceae bacterium
AGCTGATCCCTTGGTCTTTTTTCTTAACATATTTAACCTTTTCAATGCATCTAATATACTCCTTATTATTTTTTCCAACCAGTGTGACATAGATTAAATTTCCTTTATCCAGAAGCTTCATTCCGTTGATATTCCTTATCACATAATTATAAGTACCACTAGAAAACTTACTGTGTCTCCATATAAGTGAATCGAGACCAATCATCTCAAAAGATCGCCACTCTTTTATGCTTTTGTTCTCTTCGTAGACGATCCTATTTCCTTCTACCATAATCTGTGATGCATACTTTAATTTAAAATCAATAAAATTGAGAGCTTCTTCCATATAATAACTTTCAAGGTTCGCTTTTGAATTCTTATCTATTAAGCCATTTAAGGGAAGGTACAACTTAAAAAGTATTATGATCACTAATGTAAAAATTGAAAAAGCTGTTATAACTTCTATTAAAGTAAAACCTTTAGTAGCAATATATTTCTTTTGAAATTCTTCCACTTGGTAAGTTTTTATCATAGATAATAATAACACCTCCCCTTCCACCTAAAAAGTTAATTTGAGCATAAATACCACCTACTGGGCTATAGGAACCTAAAGATAGCACCGAAGCACTTCGAAGCCAGCTTATATTGCATTTATCTCCTTCTATATATCTAGTGCCAACCCTCAATTCCTTCGGCATGTTGTTTCTTATCTCTTTCTCTAAAGCATCCATGAAAACAGCATATTCCTTAGTCTTATTGCTAATATATACATTTTTAAAATATTTAGCTTCAAAAGAAACCAAGAATAAGATGATGATCATGAGCAGAGAAAGTGCTGCCATAACTTCGATCAATGTATATCCTTCACTTGATTTCCGCATATCCAGTACCTACCAAAATTACAATCTGTCTTGAATTCCCATAATCATCAGACACAACCCAAGTGCAGCCTTCATTTATAAAGCCCTCATAACTTATCGCACGAGAATAATTTCCAGTCAAAGGTTCGATCTTCATATTTTTAGGCAGTTTATATGTCCTTGCAAGATTTGTGCCAGAGATTAAAACCCCTGATTTGTCCTGTAATAGTACGAGCTTCCCATCTGATAGCTTCTTATTCTTAACATACATTTTACCAGTATTTATATAATAAATTATATTCTCGCAGACCATATCAAGTTCCTTTGCAGAAGTAACTTTTCTATATCTTGACAACACTGGTATCGAAATGGACATAATGGTGATTATAATAAACATCACCAATATGCACTCGATTAAGGTAAAACCAGAGCTACTGCTTTTGAACATCTAGGACTCCGCTATCTTTTTGCACGTTCACTATGTAGTTGTCACTGTCACATTTAAATGTAACGCTCACTTGATCTGAAGATGAGCTTACGATAGATGCCTCCGCTGTGGGATCTATGAATTCCTGCAATTTTTCCGCCATGTTATCTTTTCCTTCTATCCAGTTTTGTACCACAACTGACTGAATTTGTTTTGCTATGTGAGTTGCTTTTGTGCCTCTTGATTGATTTATGTAGGCAGAAATTTTTGGTACAAGAAAAGTAAGTATAACTACAATTATAGCTAAAACTATTACCATTTCTATTAGAGTAAATCCTTTTTCTCTTTTTCTTAAAATATTTTTAAACATTTATTTTCCTCCTTAAATAATTTTGTCCATGACTGACAACATCGGCAAGAAAACCGATACAACGATAGCTCCCACTAAAAAAGAAAGCAAGAGTATGATAGCAGGTTCTATCATGGATATAAGTCTTTTAACGTATTCATCCAATTCTTTTTGGGAAAAGCTGATCATTTTAGATACAACTCCTTCAATATCTCCGCTAGTTTCGCTAATCCTCAGTAAAGTAACAGTGTCTTTATTTAAAAAGTCTATCTCGTCTAAAGCACTTGTGAATTTTTCACCTGATTGAAGCCTATAGATACACTTGTTTAGTTTTTCTTTTACAAGCGAATTTTTAGCACAATCTCTGATTATTTCAACACCAGTTTGAATCTTCACTCCTGCTGTTATTACAGTGTTTAAGTCCTGCAAAAATGATTTTGTGAAAAACTTGTTGTATATATTCTTTATGAATTTTATCTTCATAAATTTCTTGATTAAATTTTCAGAGCTAAATATGCTCTTTTTAAAAAATACAGCAAATAAAATTGGAGCAATTAAAACAGCTAAGATTATGTATTTATAGCTGGATACAAAATCTGAAATATTCATGAGGAATAAAATCCCATCAGGAGTCTCTCCAGATAATTCGCCTAAAATACTGGAAAACTTTGGTACAACAGCTAAAAGTAAATAAGCTAAAACACATATGGATAACGCTAAAACGCATATTGGATAGATTAAAATCGTCTTTATTCCCTGCATGTTCTTATATTTCTTATCAAAGTGAACAGAAAGCTCAGATAATACTTTTGATAATGAGCTGGACTTCTCTCCAAATGAGATTAAATTTATAAACATCTGAGGGAAAAATTCACTGTATAAATTAAGCGAGTTTGATAAATTTTCTCCTGAAATTATCTTGCTTTGAACTTTAAACAGGATATTAGAGAGCATTTTATCTTTAGTATTTTTAGCAATTATATATATGGCTTTATCAAGTGGCACAGCGGAATCTAAAAGCTCTGAAAGCTGGGATGTTAAAATGCTCAAGGTTTTATAATTGATTTTAAATAGCCTGTATTTTATATTTTGGGCTTTAGAATAATCTACGAGCCTTAAACCTGATCTTTTTAAATCTTTTAATAGCTTATATGGATTTTCTGCAAAAGCAGTATCTTTGACGACTTTGCCTTTAATATCTATTGCTTTATATCTATAATTTTTCATTAAAAGCACATTCTCCTATATTCCTCATATGTTGTGACTCCAGATTCATAAAGTTCTTTTGCCCTTTCTTCAATGGTTTTGAAGTTTTTACTGAGCAAATACCTTTTTATTTCGGCTTGAGTTTTATTCTCATTTATCATTTCTTTTAAAGCCTCATCCGTTACAAAATATTCATAACAGCATATTCTACCTTTATATCCTGTATGAGAGCATTTTTCACAGCCAGTTCCACCGCAGGAAGGGCATTTCTTTCTTATAAGCCTTTGGGAAATCACACCTACTACAGCATCTGCTATTAAATATTTTTGTATACCCATATTATAAAGCCTCGAGATTGAAGTTATGCTATCGTTTGTGTGAAGTGTGGACAGGACTAAGTGACCAGTTATTGCAGCCTTAACTGCTATTTCTGCAGTCTCTTCGTCTCTAATTTCTCCGATCATTATTACATCTGGGTCGCTTCTCAATATGCTCCTTAAGCATCTTGGAAATGTTAAGTTGATTTTATTGCTTATATTAATCTGAGTGATTCCATCGATATTATATTCAACAGGGTCTTCGATTGTTACTATATTCTTAGTCTTAGAATCGAGTTCTTTTAAAAATGAGTATAAACTCGTACTCTTCCCAGAACCAGTTGGTCCGCATATTAAGATGATACCGTTATTTGCAGTGAGCATATGTTTGATCTCAGAAATATCCGAAAGAGCATAACCTAAGTTTTCTAAATTTATGAGCTCATCGTTTCTATAGAGGAGCCTTAAGACTATTTTTTCTCCATAAACGCTAGGCATTGTAGCAACACGGATATCGAAATTCTTTCCTTCAAAACTGTATGATATTTTCCCATCTAGAGGTAATCTTTTATCTATGATATCTATGTTAGCCCATACTTTAATGCGCCCAACCAGGACTTCATATACCTCATGTGGTATATTTCTCATTATGACCAATTCTCCGTCAATTCTATATCTGATAGTCACACGATCTTTAAAAGGCTCTAAGTGGATGTCGCTAGCATTTAATTCGATTGCCTCGTTAAGATATGTATTGACAATTTCTGAAGCAGGAGAATTTAAATTTATCTCTTCAGTTTTCTCACTCTTTTTGCTGGAAAACAATAGGTTCAAATTTTTGCTTTCATCCACATTTTTGAAAAACTTTTTAATGGCTTCTTTTATAACTTCTTTTTTTACTATAATCGGAATAACCGGATAACCATAGAGAAATTTTAAATAAGTAATATTTTCTTTTTTAGCTTCACACATGGCAGTGTATAATTTATTATCTTTCACGTATAATGGTATTAGTTCTAATATTTCTGCTTTATCTTTGGTTAACTTTTGTAGTAGTTTTGTATCTATGCTTTCAATAACCATTTTAGACCTCCTTAATGGTAATTATTAACGCACAAAAAAATTTTAAACATAAAAATCATAAATTTTTTATAATTTATATGGATAATAATCTTACAAAATATTTATCCTAAGATAATGGCAAATGTAGCACTACATTTCTTCAACTGCAGCACTACATTATTTCAACTAAGGATTCATTCAAAATCTATTAATATATGAAAAAAAAGAAAATTAGTTAATAGTGTGCTATAATTATATGAAAATAGAATTACAATTTATTGAAAGTTCATTGTAACAATTATAGGAAGGAATGAATAATGTACAATATGGATAAAATTGAATATGATGATTTTGATGAGTTATGGAATGATCCGACTTTATTAACACCTGAAGAAAAAGAAGAGATAGAATTTAATATTGAAATTGCAGGAAAATTAATTGAAGCGAGAGAACAAAAAGGAATAAACCAAGAGAAATTAGCTCAATTAACAGGCTTAAAAAAACAAACAATTGCAAAGCTTGAAAAGATGGAGCCTATGTCTCAAATTGATACTTTAACTAAAGTTTTAAGAGTACTAGGTTATAAATTAGCAATTGTACCTCAAGAAAATACTGATATTTATTAAAAAACTCTGCATGAAATTCAGAGTTTAATGTAACTAATCTTCAAATGCAAAGACTGCTTTACATTTCATATCCAGAGGGACACTTTTCAAAAAAAGTGTCCTCTTTTAATGTTTATCTAACTAAACTTATTTTGTTCCATATAATTCTCCTTTCCAGCGATAAAAGTTTTTCTTAATAAACTCTATTTCATTTAAATAAAAGTCTTGATGACCTTCCTCTCTCATTTTAATGAATACTTTATTGCCTTTAGTACATTCCTCATCAAATAGCCTAACCAATGACTCAAGCCGCTGTACTAAATATTTCCCAATATCGCCATTAAACCCATAGTTCTGTAAAAATTCGTTTAATAATATTCTTCTTTCTTCACAATCCTTATCTTCATCATAGTCCCGATATTTTCCTAAATTACAGTCATATACAGATTTACTTAAAGGTATAAAGCGATAAGCAGCATAGGCAATATCCCATACTCTTGGCGCAGGGCACGCTGTATCAAAATCAATCAAACCAATTGGTAGATCATCTTCAAATGTAACATTATATGGTGCAAAATCGTTATGACAGATAACTTCTTTAGGTAAATCACCATCATATCTAAGAAACCAAATATCATCATCACTTCTTATGAAGTCCAAAGTAGCATCGTGAAGTTCTCGAAGCATTAAGGCAGCTCTTTTTACTATATCAATTCTTTCAGTAATCAAACTTACTTGAGGATAATCTAGAGTAGTACTGCCTTTAACGTATGAAAGCATTTCCCGACCATAATCATCAAATCCTAAAGGTTTTGGACAAAAATTAACCCCTTTTTGTTGCAGATGCTTTAATAGTCGCTGAATTGTTACACTTTGAGATTTTGCATCTTTAAAGACAATGCTCCCATTTGTAGAAACAGATGATATATTGCCACCTTTAAGTTCCTTTTCATGAACCATAAACTAACTCCTTGCAAAGTGTTACCCAAATATCATTGAAACAGCAATACCTGATTTATTGATAGCAATTTTTCTTGTCCTTGCATCAGGTATTTTACTGCATAAAACAAAAACATCTATATCGCTTTCATTTTTCTCAGGAAGTTCTTCACCACCACATTTACCAATGGATAACACTTCATTTATTTCACAAATTGACTTTATAAGCATTGAATAATTATCATATAAAACCTCTTTATAATTTTTAACCATCTTTAAGCCTCCAAAAATCTAAATAATGCCTTCTTTTTATTATATGAATATTTGATGCACTATTCTATCTTAAAATAAAAAAAGGTAATAAATCTGCGAAATACAGTTACATTTTAAAATGAATATAATTTTGAATATTAATATTGAATAAAGTTAATAATAATATTAAAATAAAAGAAGGCAATAAATCTGCAAGATTCAGTTGCCCGAGAATAGCAATTTTTAATTAACTACCCTGTTAGCGGCAGGGCAGTTTTACTTGTTTTCTTTTCTGTATTTCAGAAAAAACATCTTTATTTTATTACTTTTGAAATCTTGACAACAGAATTAAAATAGTATACAATACCTTATAGTTAGCACTCATCTGTGTGGAGTGCTAGTAATTGTTAAAATAAGGAGATATTTAAATGGATAAAAAACAGTTTAAAGCAGAATCAAAGCGATTATTAGATTTAATGATCAATTCAATATACACCCATAAAGAGATTTTTTTAAGAGAATTGATCTCTAATTCAAGTGATGCCATTGATAAACTCTGCTACATTTCTCTTACAGATCCAAATGTAGGGCTTTCCAGAAGTGATTTTGCTATTGACATCACCATAGATAAAGAAAGTAGAATTTTTAAGATATCAGATAATGGCATAGGAATGACTCAAGAAGAGCTGGAATTAAACCTTGGTACCATCGCTCAAAGCGGTTCCTTAGAGTTCAGAAATCAAATGGAAAAAGCCACAGATGAGGAAAGCAAAATTGATATAATTGGTAAATTTGGAGTTGGTTTTTACTCTGCATTTATGGTTTCAGAAGATGTCAAGGTATTATCAAGAGCTTATGGAAAAGATGATGCATACATTTGGGAAAGCGAAGGAGCAGATGGTTATACCGTTAGTATGTCAAATCGTGATAAGGTAGGTACTGATGTCATATTAACCCTTAAAGAAGATACTGAAGATGAAAAATTCAGCCGTTTCCTAGAGACCTATACTATAGAAAACCTCGTTAAAAAATACTCAGATTACATACGCTACCCAATCAGAATGGAAAAAGAAAAATATGATCCTGATAAAAAAGAAAATGCTCCAAAAGAATACGAAATAGAGACATTAAACAGCATGGTTCCAATATGGCAGAGAAATAAAAACGAGCTAAAAGACGAAGATTATGAGAACTTCTATAAAGACAAGTTCTTTGATTTTGAAAATCCTTTAAAATGGATTCACGTTGATGCCGAAGGTGTCGTTACTTATAAATCCTTGCTATTTATCCCAAGCAAAGCTTCCTACGATTTCTACACAAGGGATTATAAAAAAGGATTGCAGCTTTATTCAAGCGGTGTACTCATCATGGATAAATGCGAAGATTTAATAGCTGATCATTTCCGTTTTGTTCGTGGCGTAGTTGATTCACCTGATCTATCTTTAAATATATCCCGTGAAATGCTTCAACATTCCAGGGAGCTTAAGACAATCGCTAATAACTTGGAAAAGAAGATAAAAGCTGAACTTTTAAAAATGTTAAATACAGAAAGAGAAAAATACGAAAAGTTTTATAAAGCTTTTGGATTGCAATTAAAATATGGCATAGCTTCTGATTATGGAATGCACAAAGATATACTTCAAGACCTACTATTGTTCCCATCGTCAAATAGCGAAAAATTGACGACTCTTTCCGAATATGTATCTCGAATGAAAGAGGGCCAAAAGAATATTTATTTTGCAACTGGAGATAGCATTAAAAACATCTCTAATCTCCCTCAAGCTGAACTCGTAAGAGAAAAAGGCTATGAGATTTTATATTTCACTGATGAAATAGACGAGTTTGCAATTCAAATGATGAGGAATTTTGAGACAAAAGAATTTAAATCCATAAATAGCGATGATTTAGATCTAATAAGCGAAGAAGCTAAGAAAGCCTCAAAAAAGAAAGCTAAAGAGAGCAAAGATCTTTTATCCTTTGTTAAAGAGTGTTTAAATGATAAGGTTAAAGAAGTTAAAATATCTGAAAAATTAAAGAACACTCCTGTGTGCATAACTGCATCAGGGGGCTTATCCTTTGAAATGGAAAAATATTTAAATTTAGTTCAACCAGAGTCTGAAGCAAAAGCTGATAGAGTTTTAGAATTAAATCCTGATCACAAACTCTTTACTAAATTAAATGAGCTTTACACTGTAAATAAAGATGAAGCAAAAAAATATGTTGATATACTTTACAATCAAGCACTTTTAATGGCAGGACTTCCTGTAGATGACCCAGTTGCATATTCTAATCTATTGTTTGAATTAATTTAACTCCCTAAAAAACAGCTTGAGTTTAAACTTTTAAGCTGTTTTTTTCATCTTAAAATATTATTTAAAGTTTTTAAAGAACTTTCTTAAGACATGAAATATACATAAATTATAATATAATGGTATTATCTTCATATATAGTATAAGATGGCTCTTTTGTAAAATCCTATATATAATGCATTCTAATTTTGGAGGTCCTCTCGTGAATTTTATTGATTGTGTAAAATCATCTATTAGAAATATAATGTATAATAAAATAAGATCATTTTTAACAATGCTTGGTATAATTATAGGTATTTCTTCGGTTATAATAGTAGTAGCCTTAGGTAGGGGAAGTACAAATCAAATTACAAGTGAGTTTGAAAAAATGGGTGCCAAAACTTTAAATATACGACCTAACTTAGAAAAAGCTGGTAAACAAGATTTGCTTACTATTGACGATATTAAAACGATTCAAGATTCTGATCCTGATATAGAAACAGTCTCTCCTCAAGATCAAATGACAGGGAGTCTTCAACTTGAAAATAATAAAGAAGCGATATACATATATTTTGTAAATCAGGACTTTCGCAATATAGGCGGAATAAATGTGATATATGGAAGATATTTTAACCAAAAAGAATATGAAAGCAGCAAACAATATATTGTAATAGACTCTTTAACAAGTGAAAAATTGTTCAAAACTGCCAATTCTGTCGGTAGAGATATCAGAGTAAACGTTGGAGGAACTGCAAAAATATTTAATATAATTGGTGTATTTGATATTTCCCCATACTATTCTGGTATAGGTTCTCTTGCAAATAATGTTACCATTCCTGGCTTTGTTTTTATCCCTTTTACATGCAAACAAGATTTAGGTCTATATAATAAAAATTGCAGCATGATCTCTGCTATTTTAAAAGATTTAACTAGGGAAGGTGAAGTCGCTGACAATATTGTCAAAACCTTGTCAATCAAACACGATAATTTAGGCAAGAACATATATATAGTTGAAAAAGCAACCAATCAAATGGCAGCACTTACAAATATATTGAGCATTGTGACCACCCTCGTTATAGCTGTTGCAGCTATCTCACTAATAGTGGGTGGAATTGGGGTAATGAATATAATGCTCGTTTCTGTTACAGAGAGAACGAGAGAAATAGGTACAAGAAAAGCTTTAGGAGCTACCACAAATGACATAATGACCCAATTTCTTGTCGAAGCAACTGTACTTTGCTTTATAGGTGGAGTAATTGGAATAGCTTTTGGGTTAACTACTTCATCTGTAATAGCACGTTTTGCAAATATGCAGTCATCCCCATCTATTCTCATGATATTTGTTTCTATAATATTCTCATCATTAATTGGATTATTCTTTGGGATATATCCTGCTAAGAAAGCTTCAGACTTAAACCCTATCGACTCTCTTAGATTTGAATAAAAGGGCTGTTGCAAAATGAATAAACATGCTGACGCATGTTTATTCATTTTTCTTCTATTGAAATATTTTCGTTTTCAGCTTGTTTCTTAATCAATACATCTTGTATATGTACATTTATACTAGAAACTTTTAAGCCAGTCAAAGATTCCACAGATTTTTTCACATTTGTTTGAACATCTTTTGCAACTTCAGCTATTCTAACACCATATTTAACTATGACATACAAATCTATTACAGCGTTATCTCCATTGATAGTAACTCTAACTCCTTTTGAAGGATTCTTTTTCCCCAGAGATAATTGATTTATCCCTCCGGCTGATGTCATTCCAATTATACCTTTGACCTCAAGGCTCGAAAAGTAAGCGATTGTAGAAACTACTTCTTCAGAAATTTTCACTATTCCGCTTTCTTCATTAATGCAATCTTTAACCTTTTCACTTTCAATTTCCTTTATATCCTTCATAGGTCTTAAACCTCCTTTATTATCATAGGTTTATTATATCAAAAGTGTTTTCTATTTACAAATATTTATTCATTTGCTTAACAATTTATGCCTTTACTTGAATATATATATCCACTAACTTAGTTATTCTAACTATTTCATTTTTGATCTCACGAGCTGCTTTTTCATCAAGAGGGCTGTCAGCTTTTATGATTACATTAACTGTATCATTATCAATAATGCATACAGCATCTTGATAGCCTATTGCCTTTAGCGCAAGCTCTACTTTAGATTCATATTCATTGTTCAATGTTATCTGCAAATAGCTATCTTGAGCTTCTTGTTTTGTTTGCTCTGAGACAGATTGATCTTTTATTATATTATTTAGTTGCTGTATGTTTTGAGTATATGCCTGATTCCTTGCAGTTTTAGCTGCTGCGAAAGGTCCAACAGTTAAAGAATTCGTGTCAACTGTATTTCCTTGATTATTTTGAGATATAATTGAACCTTGATTGCCATTGCTATCGCCACCTGTTACACTGCTTATTAAAGGACTGTTGAGCCTGGATGCAAGCACTCCTGCTGTTGCTATTAATGCTAAAAGCACCACGATGATTATACCTTGTTTTCTATTCATTTTTTCTTCCTCCTAAA
>WQUF01000297.1 GCA_009785875.1 Oscillospiraceae bacterium
TCTGCAAGCAAGATCTTCGCACCTGCTGCAAGGCTGCGTGCAATAGCCACCCTTTGCTGCTCGCCGCCTGATAATCTGGAAGGGAAACGCCTCATCTGTTCCTCTGTGATACCAACTCTTTCTAATAAGTTCATGGCTTTAGGTCTCGCATCCACAGGTTTTATCCCACATAGCTCCATTGGATAACAGACATTCTCCATAGCAGTCAACAGGGGAAAGAGCTGAAACGATTGAAAAATCATCGCTATGCTCTCTCTCCTATAGCGGTCAAGGTCAAGTTTAGCAAGGTCATAACCATCAAAAGTGATAGTCCCTTCAGTAGGAAGGTCAAGACCAGCCATCATGGAGAGCAGCGTAGACTTACCTGAACCGCTTGGTCCTAAAATAGCATATAATTGTTTTGGTTCAAAAGTACAATTCACACCTGAAACAGCAGATATTTGAGTTCCATGATATTTATAAGTAGCATTTGTAAGTGTTAATATTGACATATTTCTAGCTCCTATTCCTTAACTTGAAGTATTTCTAAAACCTTGTTCTTAGTCACAAAATATGCTATGAAAATGATAGCACATAGACATCCTAAGAAATATAGTATAATGCAAAATATAATTGTTTCCGCAGATTGTGAAAATAGATCGATATTATACATTACAAGCCCAACCATAGCGACTGCAATTCCTAACATGCATAGTATGATTTCCTCAAAAATAAGCATACATCGGGTTCGCTTCTTTGTTGTGCCCAATACACGAAGTACAGCCACTTCCTTCGAAGATTGCATAATAGAAAGTCCTGATGCGAACAATCCTATAATAACAGCCACTACTACTGATACGGGAAACAGTGCTTTCAAAAGCTTCATAGTCTTAGTTATATTATCAAGCTCAGCTTTATCAAGTGATGACTTTGCATAATAAGCTATCCTTCTGCTTCGAGTTTCAAGCGTACTTACAAAATCTTGTGCCTCTTTTATTTTTGTGTTGTCAGCTATTGTAAATTCGCAATTTTTAATGGTATACTTTCCTAAAAATACTTTTTCAAGTCCACCATGAGCTGGTGCAAATACAGCTAATCCAAGATCAGGGCTATCGATTATTCCAGCTACTTTAAAATTCATCTTATAAATATCAGAGTAGGCTGAGTCGTTCATATTTTTATTTTTGTTAATTTCATTTACCAAGTATGTTTCTCCGCCTAATGAAATACCTAAAGCTTGAGCGAGTTCTTTACTAATGATAAACTCTGAACGCTCTACTGAAAGACCTTGAAATCCATCAATATAACTTATATTATAATTCTTTGCTCCTAAGTCATTTAAGCATCTATCAACATTGTTTGTAACATACACAGCAGTAGATTGTGTTCCGCAAAGAGCACCATCCATTTTACCCCAATAATATACATCTTTTAAAAGAGGTGAAATTGCAGCATCGGCTAAAGCATCAGATTCACCATAAGCAAGATATCCTTTTATATCCATTTTTGAATAGGATGTTTGCACAATGGTCAGAGTTCCCATAGCACCACACATCAGTACTGCCAGAAGAATTAGCATCACTGATTTCCATTTGGTACGCCTGATATGGCGAAATATATAACTAATTATGTGGTTTAATGCAGAATACTTTCCATGTTTTGGCGTAAGAGTATTAGGCACCGAGACAGGCGTAAATTGCGATACAGGCGTAACTACACCACTTTTAGTTTCACTAATCTTCTTAACCTTTATATTCACCCTGTCGCCTTGCATTAGATCTAATGGAGATGTTTTTGCAAGTTTTCTCAAAAATAAAAAGGTGAGTGCTATTAAAACCATGATTATACCAATAAAGCAAGCAAAAGCTATAGATATTGGTATAGATGCATCAGGAGTATAATTAGGGACTATTTCAGTATATGCCTTTAATACCGGAACCACTGATTTTGAAGTGAAATTAAGTCCTATTAATCCTCCTAAAGGTACTGCCAGTATAGTCAGAAAAGCAAGTGGAAGAACGAGAGAACTTTGTATCTTGCCTCTTGGTGTACCCAAGGCTCGCATGATGACATATACTTTCTTGTTTCTCCATATGAAAACATATATAGCAAGAAGCAGAGCTACAGCAGCAGCAGTTAAAAATAAAGATGCTGTGATGGTTGACGTTATTCTGCCTGTACTGATATTATTGCTGACTTCGAGCCATCCACCATCATCAAAACGCAGTTTAACACCAAATTTATCAGCTAAAGGCTTTGCATCTTTCAAAAATCCATCAATATTGCGAGGATCTCCTATGATAAAACTATACTCACCAGGTTTAAATACATGATCTTTTGGAACTTCAACCGGCAATAGCGATAAAGGCACAAATATAGTGCGCACAGAATAGCTCCAAAAAGCTGTTCCCAATTGGTCTTCAACTGTATCTGTATCTTCATATGTACCGACGATGGTCAAATTTACATTTTTTACGGGTGTTGAATAACGGTCAGGTGTATACGCTATAGCACCTAAAGCGCAGTTTTGTTCAAACAACTTGCTGCAAAGCCCAACATTGATGGTATCTCCTAATTTCAAATGGTTCATTCGCAAAAACGTTCCACTTACTATGCAAGCATTTGTGTCGTCTGCTGTTAATGCCCGTCCTTGTTTTATGACTGATTTTTGCTCAGAAAAGCGTGGAATAGAGCGCATGTCTGAAGTATACACCATATCGACAGTATTCTTATCACTATTTGTAATATCAATTAGCTCTCTAACTGGAGCGAATTCTTCTGTTTCCAGATAGTTTTCAGGCTTTCCGGTCAAATTTATAACGGAAGGGCAAAAATTTAATGTATCCTGATCACCAAGGAATTCGGTGTTAATTGGATTATGAGGCTCCCATCGACCTATCAAAAGGTAACGGTTACCTTTAATCAAAGTGTTCACAAAACTTTGTCCGTAAGGGTTATTTTTTATATAATAGTATTCTCTTTCAACAAAACCAGAGCCTGCACGACTGATTGACCTTGATAATCCATCCAGTGTAAAAACTTGTACATTTAAATAGGAACTTAGCAATATAGATGGATCTCCAGCAAGAATCTTGCAATCTTCAAAGCACAGCGTAAGTATTCCACCATCAGCAGCACTATTTTGGTATGTAGCTTCGATAATAAACCTACTAGTATAGCTATACGCAAAATTCTGAGCTGAATCACCAATATTAGCTATGTTACTGCTAACACCAGCAGAACGATTTACTTCATCACCAAGATTAAAATCTATAATACCAGCTGTCATGTACCTTGTGTCCACCGAAGTGACCTGTTTTAATGATGAAAATGCATCTATCTCATCTTTTGTCAGTGCTGGTGGGACATCATTTGGTAAACTTAACATGCTGGTTCTAACTATATCAGCGGTAGAAGCAGGTATACCAGTATCAAGTGCACATATTCCTCGATAAAAGCTGGAAACTCTTGATACTTCACGTGAGGTTATAGCAAGGTCTGTGACACGCGAAACAACTGCAAAGGATGCTGCTGCAATTAAAATGAATATTAAAAATGTCTTTAATGGTGTACGAAACAATGTCCTTAGGGATAAAAATGGTCTCATGAAACTTAACCTTCCAATTAAAAAAATTTTCACATTGATTACTAAAGTTGCATATAATAATATTGATATGGTTTCTGATATAAATGTTAATGTTGTTTAATAATATTCTACTAATTTTAAGTAGATTTGTCTGGGTGTAGATAAAAAATTTGTGTAAATGGTAAAGTTTAGGATAATTTAGAGCAATGTATTAAAAAAGAATCTTATATATCTGTAAACTATAAATTACTTTCAGCTTCTATTTCAAAGAGATAGACGTTCAGCTTCTGCTAAAGGAAACGGGAATTAATTGTGGTAGCGCCATTATCAATAGATTTAAGAAAAAGAATAATAGAAGCGTATATAACAAAGAAGAAATAATGGTAAGATGTGAAGTAAGCTTAAATATCAACGTTTTGGTATTTCGGTTGGTTAAAATTTACAAGACACTATCTATAAATTAAAACTTTATCGGAAAATTCTTCATTTTTATTATTAGGCAATCGGAAAAAATAAACTGATCAATTTTCAGAAGAAGAACCCTTGAATTCAGCAAAAGATGCAAATCAGAATTGGTCTATTATTTTTTTCCAACTC
>WQUF01000298.1 GCA_009785875.1 Oscillospiraceae bacterium
CTATCAAGGATGTAATGCAGTATTTAACATGGATGGAGAACTAACAGAAGGAGAGATGCCAAAACGGCAAAGAAAATTAATATCAGCGTGGGTAGAGCTTCATAGAGACGAACTAATTGCAAATTGGGAACTAGCTTTTAATGAACAACCTTTGTACAAGATAGACCCACTTCGCTGATTGGACTCTACTTTATTTTTAGAAAGGATGCTTTATGATATGAATGAGATTTATAATGATAAATTGCAAGATTGTGTTGTAAAAACTAAAAGTCCTGTTTGGGTAGTAAAAGAAGTTAAGCCACAAAATGATTACACATTATTAATTACATTTGTTGATGGGGAAACTAAAATATACGATTTCTTACCACTCTTAAACAAAGAAATTTTTAAGCCTTTAAATAATTTAACTTTCTTTATGACCGCTAGAGCTGATGGATGTTCAGTCTCTTGGAATGATGATATCGATATTGCACCTGAAGAATTGTATTACAAAGGTATATCAGTTTCAGATACTGAAGAACATATTAATAATTATAGTGTATAATTCTATATAAGACAACATTGCATTTTTATAGTAATGTGGAGGTTTTTATGAATATAGATAAAATTGAAGAGGCTTTTAAATCTTTAAAAGGGAAAATCGTCTTTGGAATCGATGGATATGTAGATGAAGTCTGGGAAGTAGTTGAATCGAGAGACAATGAGAAAGATGTTAAGAAATATAGCCAGATGAAGAAATTTGGTGAACTTATCGTCAATTGTGGGACAGGTGGTTTATCCACAGAGATCCTGGGCAAAAGGCGCTGCTTTGGTGGATTTACAGCAAACACCGGGAAAGCTGCTTTAAATTTAGGCATCAGCACTACTATGGTTGGGCTTTATGGAAAAGAGTCAATTGATCCTGTGTTTAAAGAATTTGAAAAATCTTGTGAGCTTTATTCTATAGGCAATCCTAATGTGTGCTATATCATGGAATTTGAAGATGGCAAGATCATGCTTGTGGATAATAAGGGGATCAAGGGAATAGATTGGAAAACTTTGATAAATGTTATTGATGAAGAGACTCTTAAAAACATATTTAGAGGTGGAGATATCATCGCTTTAGGTTATTGGTCCAATATACCTACCTTTGATGAATTTGTGGATGGGATTATCGGTTTTCTCGACGATAACAGCTCTCAAAGGATATTTTTAGATCTTGCAGATATTCGCAAAAGAGATGAAATGTCATTGCATAAAGCTATGGATAGATTTTCTATTTTGAGCAAAAAGATTCCTATTACTTTAAGTTTAAATGAGCACGAGGCGGATTTGCTTCTCAAGAGTTATAAAATGGAGTTTCATTATGACCCTGTTATAATCTGCAGAGATATTCAAAATTTAATGGAAGTATTGCCACTTGATGAGATCATAGTCCACACACCACATTTTGCATCAGCTGTAAATCTAAAAGGTGAAGCAGAGACTGTACCTCAGCTCTACTGTGAGAAGCCGGTAAGGACGACAGCAGCAGGAGATAATTTTAATGGCGGATACTTAGCTGCAAGCATTGCATCGTTAGATCTTTACGAAAGACTTGCTGTAGCCAATGCTGCATCCAGGGTATTTTTAGGATCAGGACATTCAGCAAATCGCATGGAATTAATCGAAGAGTTAAAGAATATGAAAATGGGAGGAACAATATGCTAATTACTTTAAAGGAAATATTAAAAATAGCCGAGGAAAATAAAATCGCTATAGGTGCTTTTAACTCGCCAAACTTAGAGAGCCTTGAAGCTATATTTAAGGCAGCTGAGGAGTTAAATCTTCCTGTGATTTTGCAAGCAGCTCAGGCTCATGAAGAACTAATACCTTTAGGAATAATAGGTCCAATCATGGTGCAAAAAGCGAGAGAAGTTAAAGTTCCGGTTTGTGTGCATTTAGATCATGGTGAAACTTTGGAATACCTTGAAAGAGCATTGTGGATGGGATTTACGTCTATAATGTTCGATGGTTCTTTATTGCCTTATGAGGAAAATGTGAAAAATACTTTAAAAGCAGTGAATATGGCAAGAGAATTTGGAGCAAGTGTTGAAGCTGAACTTGGTTCTATGGGGAAAAGAGAATCTGGAAGCGGAGATGGTGGAGGCTTAAAGATTTATACAGATCCACTTCAAGCTAAAGAATTTGTACTTCAAACAGGTATCGATGCTCTAGCATGTTCATTTGGAACAACTCATGGTATTTATCTTACAGAGCCTAAATTAGACTTTCGAATCGTTGAAGGTGTTCGCAAGGAAACAGGAGGAATACCTGTAGTTATGCATGGTGGCTCTGGGGTGAGCGATGAGGATTTTCGTTTAGCAATTAAGGCTGGAGTGAGAAAGATCAACTATTTTACATACATGGATAAAGCAGGAGGCACTGCAGCTATTGAGTATATTAAGAAAATCGAAGAAGGAAGACCAATATTCTTTACGGAGATAATCAAGGCAACGACTAAAGAAATGAAGGAAAATGTAAAGAAAGCAATGAGTGTCTTTGCTATGCGTTAGATAATTAACTAATTTCTGGGTTTTAATTTTATGAGAAATTTGTGGATGTTACTTGAATAGTACATCCGTATGTGATAGAATACAATCGTTTACTACAGTTTAATCTCAATATTAATTTAGGGGGGTAAAAATTTTGAAATCTGTAAGCAAACGCATCTTGTCACTTGCAACATCTATGTTATTTATAATGGTTCTGACTTTATTCCCTGCTATACCAGCAATAGCTACAAGTTGTGCCTGTGGGACTCAGCAGATCGTGGTTCAAGGCTACGATTGGGGACCTGCTGTAACCAAGATCATTCTGACTATGAACGTGCTTGTTGATTCTAACTCCATAAATAAGAATTCTTTTACTGTAAAGACCACTGTAGAAGGTATCAAAGAAGCAGTAGAGCGCACTGTATCTGATGCATATATCTGCGATGCAAGCGGTAACAAAACATGTGCTATTCGTGGTAATATGATCGCTCTTGATATGGAAGTAGTTAAGAGCGACACTGCAGGTAATCCTTTTTTCTACAACCAATGGTATAATGAATGGGCGGATCCTTATACAAATGCAATTACTGCAACTGGTCTAAGATCAAATTGTGTGCCTGTTAGCGTCTCTATAAATCCTCAACCTATAAGTAGGATAGTGCCTATTTTAAGCCAATTTAGCATAAACAACAAGTTCACAGCTAGCGACAATACAACTCTCAATTATGCTTTCCATAAACCAGCAGCCGATTGCAATAAGCATCCGCTGGTAATATGGCTCCATGGAATGGGCGAAGGGTTTACTGGAGGGGGATCTGAGATTCCAATTTTAGGTGCAAATCTTTCAAATCTTGTTTCGGACAAGTTCCAATCTATCATGGGAGGAGCTTATTTGCTCATACCTCAAGCTAATACTTATTGGATGGATGATGGAGTAGCACCTATGTCCATGTCAACAGGTGGTACACATTCTATCTATGAAACTTCTCTCTGGGAATTGATTCAATGCTTTGAGAAGAATCATTCGGATATAGATACAAATCGCATTATAATCGGAGGTTGTTCCAACGGTGGATATATGACGATGAATATGATATTCCTACACCCTGATTATTTTGCTGCTGCATTTCCTATTTGTGCTCCTTATGAAAACCAATACGTAACCGATTGTATGATCAATAGCATCAAAAACTTGCCAATTAGATATACCCAAGCTCTTGGCGACGAATTGGTAAATCCTCTTGACAGCATCACCATCTTTAACAGACTAATCGAAGCTGGTTCTAAAGTAGCTCAGATATCGTTATTCGGACCTATCGAAGACAGTATGGGAAATAAGGGTAGCGAAGCTGGTTATATACAGCATTTCTCTTGGGTTTTTGCACTAGATGACAGCTATAATAAAGCATTGACTATTCCTGCTCATACCGATACTGAAGAAGGAGGTTCTGCATTTGGTCGTCCTGGGTTCACATTCCAGCTGGAAGAGCCAAACAATCAAACCTCACTTTGGTGCTGGCTTGCAAATCAAACGAAGTAATAATATGGGGCTGGCGCAAAATGGCTATTTATACGCTGAGGCGTATAAATAGCCATTTTGAACTTTATAAAATATAACTTTAGATCAGCTAAATATCTATGTGG
>WQUF01000299.1 GCA_009785875.1 Oscillospiraceae bacterium
GTGAATAAAGTGGATGAAAATGATAAGGCAAGAGTCCTTGAGTCATTGAAGAATTATTCTTTAGAATATGATTTTAAAGAGATAATACCTATCTCAGCGTTGAAATTAAAAAATACAGATAAACTTCTTGAATTAATACTGGAAAATTTAAAAGAAGGGCCTAAGTATTATCCGGATGATATGGTTATAGATAGGGAGGAGAGATTTTTAATATGCGAATTGATAAGAGAAAAAGCACTTAAACTCCTTTCTGAAGAAGTGCCACATGGAATAGCCGTAGAAATTGTCTCCATGGTAAATGAAGATAATATTGCAAAAATAGAAGCAAGTTTAATATGCGAAAAAGATAGCCATAAAGGTATAATAATTGGGAAAAATGGTGGAATGTTGAAAAAAATCTCTACTTTTGCAAGAGAAGACATCGAACAATTGTTAAATAAAAAGGTTTATATAAAAATATGGGTTAAAGTGAGAGACGATTGGCGAAACAAAAATAATTTTTTAAAAGAATATGGATATAAATAGAGGAAAAAGTGGATAAAATTAAAACAGTAGGTGTAATAATAAAGACAATGGAATATAGAGAAAATGATAGAATTGCGACAATATACACTGATGCTTGTGGGAAAATCAGCTGTCTTGCAAGAGGAGCAAAGAAGAATAAAAGCAAACTATCAAGCTGCACAAATGATTTTGTCTATGGAGAATTCATCTTTTATAAAGGGAGAAATATGTATTACATAGAAGATTCATCTGTCATTGAACCATTCAGGCAATTTTCAGAGGATCTAATTAAAATTGCATACGCTTCATACTTTTGCGAATTAATAGATATCTCTTGTGTTTATGAAGAAGAAAATAATGGATTATTTAAAGAATTTATAACTGCACTTTATTTATTAAAATTGGATATAATGAATATAGAAACTTTATCCAGGATATTTGAAATTAAGATCATACACTTAAATGGATTTGTCATCGAATATTTGGAAACTTCATCAAATGGATTGAAAAATGTCATAAAATATATTTCAAATAATCCAATGAAATCGCTTTATAAATTGAAAATTGAGGGTATAATAAAAGATGAATTAGATATAATCTTAAATAGAATAATAAAATCTAATTTTATTAGAACACCAAAGAGTTTAGAATTATTAAATTATATAAAATAAGGAGTGAAAAGAAAGAATGAATGAAATTACACTAGAAAAAATCGATATAGTGAGAGAAAGGTTTCCGCTAAGCTATGAAGAAGCTAAATTGTACTTAGAAAAAGCTGATGGCAATGTAGTCAATGCTTTAGCTCTCGTTGAAAAAGAAGATGCATTAAAGAATAGTTCGGGGAAAGATGAGATCCTGAATAAATTAAAAAAGCTTCTTGAAAAAGGAAATGTAACTAAGATCGTTATTAGAAAAGATGGGGAAAAATTCTTTGAAGTCCCTATAACCGTTGGCTTATCCGTGTCATTTATACTAGGTTTAATTACTCCAGTATTTTTGTGGGTAGGAATTTTAGTTGGAGCTATGACATCAATAAAAATTGAAGTTGTAAAAGAAGATGGAAGCGTTGAAGAAGTAAATAGAATTCTTAAAGTAGTTGGCAAGGATTTGAAAGACAAAGCCGGAGAAAACATGAACGTAATTAAAGAAAAAGCAGGAGAGATGTCTGACAACTTAAAATCAAAAGCAGGAGAGATGTCCGATAACATAAAATCAAAGGCAGGAGAGGTGTCTGATAATATAAAATCAAAGGCAGATGATCTCTCTGAAAATATAAAATCAAAAGCCAACGAATTAACTGGGAACATAAAATCAATTTCCAGCGATGTGAAAGATAAAACTGTAGATGGAGTTACTAAATTAAAAGATCAGGTTCAAGATAAGAGTGCAGAAGCTCAAGACGAATTAAAGAAGAGGCTATCAGGGGTAAAAGATGCCAGTGGAAACATGTTTGGAAAATTAAAAGATAAAATGAATGTGAACAATTTAAAGAAAGAAGATAATTCATTTACCTATAAAGTAGACTTTGACGACGATCAAATTAAATATAATAAAGAAAATAAAGATTTAAATGAATAATTTTTGATATTTTACTCATCCTAATTTCATAATATGAAATTAGGAGGTACATAATGAAAAAATTATTTATATTGTTAACAATCTGTTTTGTTTTTTTAGCAGTTGGTTGTAATTCTATTAATACAAAGACTGAAGCAAAATTTACAGGTGCTGTGGAACAATTGACTCAGAATGAAATGCTTGTTTCAGGAAATGGTCAAAGGATTTTATTTAGAATCACACCTAACACTTCAATTTCCGGTGACCTACGCGTTGGTGCTGTTGTAACTGTAATGTACAATGGAATTTTAACAAACTCAGTGCCAGCTATTGGAACAGCAGAGAAGATTATAGCGCAGTAACAGTGAATAATGAATATTGAATAATGGTAATAGTTAATAGTATCTTTAAATTAATCCCAAATGATTCTCATTTGGGATTAATTTGTTAATATCCTTGATCATAAAGTTTCCAAGCAGACGAAGGGTTATTTCTCACTAAAATCATGCTCCAATCTTTGTAAATACCCTCATTCCAAGCTCCAATGTTTCCATCGAGGTATTCAATATTAAAATCAACCTTGAACACAATAATTCTCTCTGGAGGAAATTCATAAGGTCGATAGGTACGACGATAGTTATCTTGGGGGTCATATCGAATATCCAGCAATGTCCGTCTTACATTCTGAGTTTTTGAAAGGTCATCTTTGAAATAATCCTCAACAATCTGTTTTGCCGCTATTACTTCATCCTCAGAAAATTCAGGCATAATGGCATAGCCCATATCTACTTGCCATTTGTTTAGAATAATTAGCCCTTCTTTATAAGTCTGTTGCCATTTATCGTCAGTTGGTGGGACTGATAATATTTCTTTACTCAATAATGAAGCGATATTTCCTCGCAAACCCATATTCCCCGATTTCAAAATTTTATTTAAAGTTGGCATTGCTTTATATCCCATTGCAAGGATTTTATCATATTCCTGCCTGTGTTCCTGAATATAATCACCAGTTCGTGAAGATACCTTTGGGGATGACATAATTATATCCAGATATTGATTGATTGTCTTTAATATTGACACGCAAAATGTGTAATATGAACTGCCTTGTTCCCATTTTGCATAAACCTCATAAATGTAATCGTGCCCGTCATTGCTGATATCGATCTTGTTTCCATTTACTTGAGCAGGTTCGCCTTTATTTACTATATCTGCTATATCATGGTTACCTGTTGCATACTCCGCAGGCCAGCGTTGAACTGACACGGACTCTGGAGGGTAATTATCGCTGAATAGCATCTCAATTTTCTTACTTGTGTTGTCTAAAGAGAGTGTGGCTTCTTTAAAATCATTTGGGCTCATTTGTAACGGGTGAGCTGAATCGCTGCTATATCCTTTACCAATCCCATTTTTATCAATAAACAGCCAACTAGTCGTCAGCTGAATTGCTTTAACTTGCTGTTTAGTTGAATTATTAGCTATAAGAATTACATCAAGTGACGGAGCTTTTTCGAGAGCTTTTTGCGTATCTGTCCTATTCAAAGCGAACCCAACGCTTAATACAGCTACTAATACTATTGCTGCAATGGTAATTATGCGAGATGGCTTTTTGAAATTCAACACATTCTTGATTCTCCCTTTTACGCTGCCCTCACCGAAAGCAAGAGGACTGCCATTGATAATACGTATATCAGTAGCTAAAGTCAGTAATGACAGAGAGTAATTCTTCTTAGCTTGACTGCCAATTTCTTTCAACACACATTCGTCGCAGGACATTTCCATATCAGTACCCATCAGTAAAAATGCGACCCAAACTACTGGGTTAAACCAATGCAGGCACAGAATGAAATACGCTACAAATTTTACAATATGATCATGCCTCCGTATATGAGTCTTTTCATGTAAAATGATGTATCCTTGCTCTTTCTCAGATAAGCCAATGGGCACATAAATCTTCGGAGTGAAAACACCAAGCACAAATGGCGATTTTATATTTTCTTTTTCATAGATATTTGCTTCAAGATGAGCTGCATATCGCATTTTTTGTTTGAGTATAATAAATGATACTACACCATAAATAATCATGATTGCAACGCCGAAAAGCCATATAAAGGAACCGATAGCTGTCCAAATCTGCAATGGGTTTACACTTGCGATAGCTTCTGGAGCAGGTAGTGAACTACTGATAAAATTGTCCACAATAGTCATTCCGCTGTCAATATGCGGTACAGATTGCATTGCTATATCTGGTGGTATAGTTTGCGCTTTGAATGGGATCAAACTGAAAACACTTTCTATTGAAAAGGGAAAAACAAGTCGGAATCCTGCCACAGCCCACAGGCAATAGGAGATTATTTTTGGGGCTTTTTTTAAAGGCAATCGAGCAAGACATATCGCCGCAATAACAAAGGCTCCAGTCAAACTCATGTTGAGAATTGTGGGGAAAAGTCTATCCATTTGTATCGCTCTCCTCGTATTCATCAATCAGCTGTCGAAGTTCTGCTGCCTGTTTTGGCGTTAGTTTCCTGCCATTAAAAAAGGAAGCTATAAATTTCGGTAACGATCCACCAAATGTGGCCTCAATATAACTGCGGCTTTGCCTTGATATTTGCTCGTCATGAGTGAGTACAACAGATACAATCGCATTTTCGTTTTTGAATACACCTTTATCACAAAGCTTTTTTAACACTGTATAAGTAGTTGATTTTTTCCAGTTCATTTCACTCTTCGCAAGTGCGACCAGTTCAGGAGAGGTCAAGGTTGCATTCTGCCAAATCAGAGCTGCAAGTTTTTCTTCTGCTTCAGTAAGATTTATATATTTAGCCATAGGGTTTCCTCCAAACTAAATGTATTAGACTGAATATAGTCTAACATACTTAGACTAAGCTTGTCAATAGTTTTTTCCATCAATCTATTTTTGTGTCCTTGATTTTCTTAAAATAACGTTCTACAGTTTTAGAATAAGTAATCTCATACATTTTAATTATTGCTCTCCAAAAATATCTTTAGTAGTTACACCATTCCTATTACCAGCAGCAATTTCATCTGCTTCGTCAACCAAAATACTTATCGCTTTTTTAATTTTGGTTTTTGTTTCAGCAAATTTAAAGAGCAACTCGTCTCCACTATACCCTTGTGTAACCAAATCTTTCAATATAAAGATAATATACCCAATTTTATATTAATATAGATAGGCTTCTTGTATTGACAAAGTAATCACGCAAATGTAATATTATATTAGATGGAGGTGTTTTATGGCTTCAACTAATATAAACATAAGAACAGATAGTCAATTAAAGGAAGAATCACAAAAAATTCTAAGTCAATTAGGCATGGACATGACTACATTAATTAACATGATGCTTAGGCAATTAACATACAAAAAGACCATACCATTTGATGTTAGTGTTCCTGAGAACATTAGCAAGAAGATTCCTTTTGGTGAATTGATGGGAATGTTAAAAGGCAAGATGTGGATATCTGAAGATTTTGATGAGCCGCTAGATTGTATGGAGGAGTATATGTGATGAAATATTTACTCGATACAAACGTACTTTTATGGTTTACTGGTGATTCAGATATGTTACCAAGCAAAGTTAGAAATATATTATTAAATCCTAATAATGAACTCTATATTAGCACCATATCTTTGTTCGAAATAACAATTAAGTCTAGTATTGGTAAATTAAAGTTAGGTATGTCTTTGCCAGAATATCTCGATAAGATTGAAAATAGCAATATAAAAATTCTTAGCCTAGAGAACGATTATTATAAGAAATTGAATGAACTTCCATACTACGACAACCATAGAGATCCATTTGATAGAATTATAATTGCAACAGGAATAGTTGAAGATTTTATTCTGTTAACGGCTGATAGCAAATTTGACCAGTACCCTGTAAATTGTCTATGGAAATCGTAGAAAGTATTTTGTTTAAAAAAATTTATAAATGCATGCACAATTTTAAGTCACAGAGAATAGAATAATAATGGTAACAGAATTTGTTTTGATTGTTTTATTAATCATTTTTCAACCAAGAAGTTAGGTGAAAACCTAACTTCCTCCTTTATATAACCTCAAAAATATTTACATTACGTATTTTACGTATTATAATATAATTGTAAGGAGGCAGCAACGATGAGATTTAGAGAGCTTGAAAAGATCGTTAAAAACGATGGCTGGTACTTTGAAGACGCAACTGGTTCACATCACCATTATAAGCACCCAACCAAAAAAGGTAGAGTAACGATACCTAAACATACAGGTGATATAAATCCAAGAATTGTTAACTCAGTACTTAAACAGGCAGGGCTTAATTAACCCATATCCTGTATGATTACATATATGTGATAAGAAAGGTGGATTTTATGAGATATGTATATCCGGCTATATTTTATCCTGAAGAAAATAGCACATATTCTGTTATTTTCCCAGATTTAAATGATTTAGCAACACAAGGGAGTACATTGGCTGATGCTGTTTATATGGCAGAAGATGCTTGTTCGTTATATTTGTTTAATTCACTCAAAGATGGTGAAAAGCTTCCGGAACCATCAAAACTTGATGATATTATTAAGGATGATGACTCTGCTTTTATTAACATGATTTTGGTTGATATTGCAGAATTTACTAAAAAACATGGTGATCAAGCCGTAAAAAAAACACTCAGTATACCTGCTTGGCTTAATACAGCTTGTGAAGAAAGATGCATTAATTTCTCAAAAGTACTTCAAGAAGCATTGGTAAATATAATTCAAAATTAATTATTATTTAATGCACAATTTTAAGTCACAGAGAATAGAATAATAATGGATGCTGAATTAGATTTTATTGTACGTTTTACCATTTAAATCCTGAAGCTAGGTGTGAGCCTAGCTTCCCTCCTTTATATAGCTTTTTATTTTATTTTAAAGTGCCTTAAAATCGATAAAATTATGGTTTAAATTGATATTGCGTTATCAAAAAGTAGGATATAATAAAATAAATGGAGGCTTAAAAATGGAATTAAGAAATCATGGAGATCATGTATGTGATGATTATACAAATGAAATCAAAGAAATAATCAACGGCAAAATTTATTATATGTCGGGAGGCTCTCCTTTCCATGCGCAAATCATTAGTAGAATAATCAAAAAATTAAACATGTACTTTGTTTCAAATGATAACGGGTGTGAAGTATATACCTCAGATATAGACGTTTATATAGATGTAGAAAATAAAAAAGAATTTGTAAGACCAGATATATCTATAATATGCGATAAAATAACTGAAAAAACAGAAGAATATAGGGGATCTCCTACTTTGATTGTTGAAGTTGCTTCACCAAAGACTAGATTAAAAGATAGAAACGAAAAACTCAAATTATTTGAAAAATATGGAGTGAAAGAATATTGGATAGTTGATCCAAGATTGAAACTAATCGAACAATATGTATTAGAAAAGGGCATGTATATCACTAATGCTATTGTTACTTTATTTGATAAAGACGAGGAGCCTATAATAAAATCTGCAATATTTGAAGGCTTGGAAATAGATTTGAATGAGATATTCAATAGTTAGCTCCATATAATTAGTATATGTTGCTTTGTGTTCTATGTTCACTATATAATAATAATTAACTAAAAAATATAGGAAGTGTGGATATGGAAAATGTTTTTGATGTTCTTAAAGAGCGAGGTTATTTAAAGCAGTTTTCTCATGAAGAAAGGATCAGAGAGATATTAGGAAAAGAAAAGATCACTTTTTACATAGGTTTTGATCCAACTGCAGATAGCTTTCACGTAGGCAATTTTATTCAACTCATGGTTATGTCCTATATGCAAAAATATGGGCACAGACCTATTGCACTCATCGGTGGAGGCACTTGCATGGTTGGAGATCCATCTGGTAAAACAGATATGAGAAAGATGCTATCTAAGGAACAAATTGATAAAAATGGAGAAGTTTTTAAAACACAGATTTCAAGGTTCATCGATTTTACTGATGGAAAAGCTATTTTTGAAAACAATGCAAATTGGCTTTTAAAGCTGAATTATGTGGATTTCTTGAGGGAAATTGGAGCTCTATTTTCAATAAATAATATGCTAAGAGCTGAATGCTATAAACTTAGATTTGAAAAAGGCTTGAGTTTCCTCGAGCTTAATTACATGATAATGCAAAGCTATGACTTTTTGCAGCTTTTTAAGAATTATAATTGTACCCTTCAGTTTGGCGGAGATGATCAGTGGTCAAACATACTCAGTGGAGCAGATCTAATAAGGCGTAAAGAAGCAAAGGAGGCTTTTGCTGCGACTACAGTGCTTTTAGTAAATAGCCAGGGTGAGAAAATGGGTAAAACAGTAAATGGAGCTGTTTGGATAGATAAGAATAAAACATCGCCATATGAGTTTTATCAATACTTTAGAAATGTGGATGATGAGGACGTTGAAAATTGTTTAGCTCTTTTGACATTTTTGCCTATGGATGAAGTTAGAGATTTAGGAAAATTAAAAGGTTCAGAAATAAATAAGGCTAAGGCGATTTTAGCATATGAAGTGACTAAGATAATACATGGAGAAGAAGAAGCAAATAAAGCAAAAGAAGCAGCGGTCGCTTTGTTTTCTAAAGGATCAAATATGGAAAATGTGCCCACTTTGGAGATATGCGATGGAGATCTTGGCAAAACATTGATCGATATTTTAACATCAGGTGCCATTATTCAATCAAAGTCTGAAGGCAAGAGGCTCATTTCTCAAGGTGGAGTTTTATTAAATGATGTTAAAATTTCTGATATAAATACTGCTATAGAGAAAAAGGATTTCTTGGATGATTCAGCTTTGGTGAGGATAGGGAAGAAAAAATTTATTAGACTGTCATTGAAAAATTAGGAATCACATAAATATTATAAAAGCATATATTTTGGCTAAGAGCTAAAGATATGCTTTTCTATATATAGTTAAATTATTTGTCTTAAAATTTAAGCAGTAAACATATTAATTAAGTAAATCAATATAAATGGTGTACTCATGTTTTTAAATTATAAAAAAGCGATTATTTTTGTTATAAGCTTATTTTTAATATTTTTTGCTTCTTCCTGTACAACGCCTACATTAAGAGCTATATCATATAATGATTCGATATATAGATTAGACGCTTCTGAAGATAATAGATTTACATTTATAAATGCAAATAATGAAAAAATAATATGCACATTTAGCACAAACATATTTACTTATAATAGTTTTACTTTCGAATTAACAAATGATCTATATAAGGCAAGCGTATTTAGCAATTCAGTGAGAATTACATGTCCAGATGGAAGGATTTTAAACGCTCGCTTCAACGACAAAAATCAACTTAATTCACTCTCTGCTTTAGAGTCACATCCTATATATGAAACGGATCATAAAATAGTTGAACTTGCTCAGAACATTTATGCTGCAAGAGGCATAAAATATATTGGATGGAGTTATATATTGATAATAGCTCTTATATTGGTCTTTGGGATTGTTTCTTTTAAATCTCTTAGCGCAAATTCAAATCAAAGAACATATAATTATAATAGAAACACTAAAAGAAAGGTTTATTATGGAAAGATCAACTATAAAAAAGGGCAAAGAACGCATTATAATAATGACTATTATAAAAATATGAGATCAAGGCGCAATATACATGCAAATTTAAATAAAAAATGGTACAATAAAGAAGTTAAACGAGATAAAAATAAAATACCTTATTATATTTTAATAAATCTTTTTATCCTTGCTTTAATAGGATTATTGATTTATCTAGTCTTTTACATGTAAAACTTAAATTGAGAAAGGAATAGACTGATGAGAAGATTAATGAGTTTTTTTGCTACTATTTTTTTGAGCATATTTATAATATCCTTAATACCAAATATAGTTCTTTCCAGCAAGTTTTTCTATTATCTGCATATCGACCCTTTAAAGATCACAAACCAGATAGACCTCTCAAAAGATCAAATAGAGAGGAATTACAGTACTTTAATAGATTATTTGACAAATGAATCCATTACGAAATTGAAATTTCAAGATCTTGCAATGTCAGCTGAAGGTGAAATCCATTTTGAAGAAGTAAAAGGTATATTCATAAACTTAAAATACAGTGCAATAATTTGCGGAGTGCTGGCTTTAATATTTTGTACAATTGAATTAATAGGCAAGAGATATAACTTTTTGAAATACACTTCTATATTAATAATACTTCCAGTAGTTATTTTAGCTGTGGCATCTTTTATCAATTTTGATGCACTTTTTGTAACATTTCACAAGGTAGTTTTCCACAATAGCTTTTGGGTATTCGATTATAGAAAGGATCCAATAATACAGATGCTTCCTGAACAGTTTTTTTTAAATTGTCTAATATACATCCTGTTCTTAATATTTATTTTTTCTATCGTACTATTTTTATTGTATAGAAGGTTAAAACTAAGAAAAATACAATAAATTAGCAGAATAACAACAACCACAGGGCCAAGTGTATCATCATAAGGAAAATAGAGAAAAGAGCAGGAAAAACGAGATAAATTCGCTTAAATTGCATTAGAATAGAGCATTATAAATAAACAAAAGGGGAAAAACTTGATATTATGATAAAGGTGTTTCTTAGGAGAAAAAAATATTTAAAAAAAGTATTGACTAAATGAGAAATACATGATATTATGATTAAGCGTTCTTTTGAACATAAGATCATTGAAAATTGAACAGAGTAAGGAAAAAGCCAGAAAAAGTAAGAAAAAGAAGTCAATT